>JAAWNY010000028.1 GCA_022799175.1 Lachnospiraceae bacterium
GTCCTACGCCAATGGCGACCGGATACACTACTCCCAATAGGATAGTATCTATTAGCCTTTTTCTTTATCAATGTGGTAGTTTCGATGACGATTAGGCTACCACTTTGCTCTTGGCCAGCTCAGCCAATTTTGCAAATCCTTCTGCATCGTTGATTGCCATATCAGACAATACTTTACGGTTCATCTCCACGCCAGCCAATTTCAGTCCATACATAAACTTGCTATAGGACAACCCATTGATTCTGGCTGCCGCATTGATCCGGGCGATCCACAGTTGACGGAACTGTCTCTTTCTCTCTTTCCGTCCTGCATAGGAGCTGGTCAACGCTCTCATCACAGACTGCTTTGCGATTCTATACTGTTTGGAACGGGCGCCTCTGTAACCTTTCGCCAATTTCAGGACTCTGTTATGTTTCTTTTTTGCGTTCATACCGCCTTTAATTCTTGCCATCGGTTCTTCCTCCTTCTCTCACAGTTTTACAGGTACGGCAAAATCTTCTTCATCACTTTTGCATTGGTGGCATCGGTAACGATATCTTTACGAAGATTTCTTTTTCTTTTCGTTGATTTCTTCGTCAAAATGTGGGACTTATATGCTTTGCTTCTTACCAGTTTGCCGGTACCGGTCTTTTTAAAACGCTTCGCAGCCGCTCTGCTTGTCTTTAACTTAGGCATAATATTTCCTCCTTAATCTTCGCTTTTCCTTTACTTTTTCGCAGATAAAAACATGACCATGCTTCTTCCCTCAACCTTGGAAGGCTTATCGACAACCGCAATATCCTTCAAATTCTCCGCAAAATCATCCAGAATATATCTGGATTTGGACATATGTGCCATCTCGCGGCCACGGAAACGAAGGGTCACCTTGACCTTATCACCTTTTTCCAAGAACTTCCGTGCAGCGCCCATCTTGGTGTTCAAATCATTGGTGTCAATGTTGGGAGACAGCCGCACTTCTTTGACTTCGATCACTCTCTGCTTTTTCTTGGCTTCCTTTTCCTTTCTCGCCAGTTCATAACGATACTTACCATAATCGATAATCTTACAAACCGGCGGCTTCGCCGTCGGAGCAATCTTCACCAGGTCCAACTCCGCTTCTAGAGCCAGCTTATATGCATCTCTAGCGGACATAATCCCCAGTTGCTGCCCATCCTCGCCAATCAACCGAACTTCCTTATCTCTGATCTGTTCGTTAATCATTAACTCGCTAATTGTCGTACACCTCCATTTTTCAAGATAAAACATGATCTGCTTTCCTGCACAAAAAAAGTAGATAGAATTACTCTATCCACCCTCTGAAAAATCATTTGGAATACACTGACATCTCAATTTAACTGTCTGTGTCTCTCCGCTATGAACCCAGGTCACTTACTCGTGCCAAGGTGAGGTGGATACCTACTTTCCTGTATGCTGCTCTCACAGCACTTAGTACTATACTATTCCATAGCAAAAATGTCAAGAACTTTTTTCTTTTTTCTTGGGCATTGCCAATTGTAACTCAAGGACAGCTCAATTATCCTATCCTCAATAGACAAGAGATGCCAATCATTTTTTAAATTCTTCTTAAAATAACTCTTAATTTTTTCTTCCAAATCTATACTAAAGATATAATTTATGGAATTAATTGACACTGTCATCTCTTGATTGTGATTTTGTATATTACTATAATTGGTGGTATAGGTTCAATGAACTACTACAAATATGCCAGGAGAGGAGGCTTTTGTTGAAAATCCATACATATGGCGGTTCAGAACCGAACCCTTCTGGTTTTGCTATTTGTAATTCCATTTTCTGTTCGTTGAACTGTAAAAATTTTACTATTGCCGAAGTAAATCTAGGAGGAACTCATATGAAAAAATGTTTTAAGCAGTATAAACAGATGGTAAGCGCCATTCTGGTTACACTGATGGCATTGCAGCCCTTGGGCTCTCTGTCCTCTGTGGCAGCGACAGCCTATGATCCTGATTATGTGGATGCAATCGTAGACGAGGATGTAGAGTGGGATAAGTTTTTGGCGAGTCCGTCAGACCCGGCTTCCTCTTCTGATTGGAAAGTAACAGGTGTTTCTCTTGGTGAAGCCAGTGCGGTAGAAGCCGGTACCAAAGGTTACACGATAGAAGGAGCCATTAACATTACGGCCGCCAGTGGAAGCAACTGGACCGGCGATTCCCTCTCTTTAGAAGATACCGAGAAACTAGAGGAAATGATCACGGTTGATTCTGGTGATTTGTTTACTAATACGCCTTCTATATTGGTGACTGAAGATACATCACTTTTTATTAAAGGTAATGTTACCGAAAAATCTGGTAGTTATAATGTAACAATCTCTATCAGTGGTTTCTCTGATACCGTTTCTGTGACCGTAACCGATTCTGAAGAAGAGCCGCCAATCGATCCATCCAAACAAGCCTACTTCCAGAATCCGGCCGGGGAGGAAAGTGAAGGACTTGTTCTTCGGCCAAATGCAAGCGATGCCTGGACACTTGTACTCACAGAAAACGCAACTGGTAAGATCTCTGATGTTATCTATCGTTCGGAGGACGAAACAGTAGCTGTTGTTACGTCAGAAGATGGTGTTGCAGAAGTGGTTATTAAAGCAATTGCCGTTGGTCAAACTGACATCAACGCTTATTTCTCAAACAATACAGAAAAACCGATTGCAACTCTTCGTGTATCTGTAATTGAGGAATCGGCTCAGGCTTTCTTTGACATGATTGACAATCAGCTTTGGAAGGGCCACACAACGACAGCTCATTTGTCACTGTTCCCCGAAGCAAAAGGAGATATTTCTGATGTTGTCTATAAGTCAAAGAACGAAAATGTAATTGCCGTTCTTGCTGGCAATGGCACAGAAGAAGTAACTCTTGAAGCAGTGGGAAGCGGAATTACTGATCTGGAAGCTTATTTTAAGGACAATATGGAAGAGCCAATCGCGACAATTACCGTAATGGTAGAAGATGTTGTTCTGACTCTTTCCGATGATATTCTGACGATTAAACCCGGAGAAGAAGCAACCACCACTTTATCTGCTGCCTTAAAGTTAGGTGAAGACAGCTGGATGACCACCGAAGATGTTCTTTTCTGTATCGGTCACAATTATAGTCCGGAGACCGATGGTGGCGTTCTGAATGGTTTTACTTATGACGATAAGACTGGTAAAATTTCGGTATTAGGCGGAAATGTGGGAAATGTGGATATTACCTTTTATCTGGAAAATTCAAAAGTAGATCTTCATGTAACTGTTTACGAACCGCAAGAAGAAGTAACAGTAACCGAAGGCAAGCCTGCTATCAATACTGACAATGCAGAAACCGTACTCCCGGAAGTGCCAGCAGATCTGCCCGAAGGTCAAGATCCTGCTCAGTTGATAGAAGACACACATGCTGCGGCAGCAAAAGCTCTGGATAACATCGTTACCAATACGGAAATTGCCAAAGAAGGCGCTACTCGCTTAAGCTTAGAAGGCGCTAAACCATCTGACTTCAATCCGGAGATTCCGGATATCGATGGATCCGTCTATCCTCTGCAGACCGTGCAAAGTGTAGAGATGGACTATATCACAGATGAAAATGGTTTGTATGTACCCATTGTTAAAAAGGTAAGCTATGATATTAGCTTGTACTGGAAGCCAGCACATCTTGCCGATAACGACGCGGTAACCGGAATGCCTCTGAATAATGTAAATTCTGGACGCTTCACTTTCCGTATTCCTGTTCCGTCTAATATCGGTGACAACAGCTATGCAAATCTAAAACATGACAGTGATCGCGTGAAACAGTATACGATCAATAAATCCGTAGCCGATAACTTCTTTATCGAAGTAACCGTAACTCACTTCAGCATCTTTGAGCTTGAATTCACCAATGAGCGTATCACCAGTGGTGGCGGTGGTGGCGGCGGTAACCGTACCGCTGGTACTGGTGTTGCCAACTTGTCCGGAAACTGGATTTTGGATGCCAATCAGAGATGGTGGTTCTCTCTCACTAGCGGCGGTTATCCGGCCAACAGCTGGGGACGCATCAACAATAAGTGGTATTACTTTGATGCAACCGGTTATATGATGACTGGCTGGGTTCAGGTTTCTGGGAAGTGGTATTTCCTGCAGCCGGCAGGCGATATGATCGCAAACAACTGGTATTACTTAAATGCTGACGGTACTATGGCAGTCAGTACCACGACTCCCGACGGTTATACCGTTAATGCTGATGGTATTTGGATACCGTAATTCTTTATTAAAAAGCTTTAGAAAACAGGTTCAAAATTAAAACTTCGGCAATGAGGGCTTCTGCATTTGCAGAAGCCCTTTTATTGCAAGAAATTGTTTCCCAAATCAAAATCAGCCCAGAATCTGTTTTAAAATAAACGGATCCTTTATCTTTTTATCTTCTGCTAACAATACGATCTTTGCCATAATCTCTGCTGTCTTGGGATCTTCATCCACAAAAGGCAAGAACAGCTTTCCTCGCTTCTGACTATGTACCGGCAAAATATTCAGCATGAAACCGCTCTCCTGATGCACAACTCCACTTCCCAAATGTACATTGTAGGAAGCACGACTCCCCTGAATCCGTGCATGACTGCCAGACAAAGTAACATTGGTAAGCCCGAATAACGGTAAATTGAACTCTACAATGGCCCTGCGCATCTCGATAGTAGAATGACTGGTCTCCGGATCTACGCCGCCAGCATGTGCTACACTAACTGCCAGATCCACATCGCGCATAACCTCACTGTAAATCAAATCTGGTACTTGTTCTATCGTCAGCGCCTGGAACGTTTTGCGATCGGAAAACTCCACCCACTCCAATGTTGGCGCCTCCACATCACTGGGAGAAAACCAGTCCGCTAGAGCATAAATCCGGGCAACGATATTTTCCTTATAATAAATCTTTTGTAACCCTTCCTCATAATCGGCCACCCAACGCCGTTCCCGCAGACAACCCACCGTTTTCTTCGGCTGAATCTGATTCCCGGCAAACATTCGGGAATATTTCTGTCCGGACTCCTCCGGCAGCTTCACATACAGCTCTCGAAAAACCTGTTTAAAAGGCTGACGGATACCATGGTCAAAAAGATATTTCTGATACTCATGCCACTGGCCAGATCGATAAAGGTCCAGCGGGTGAACAAGAGAAAGTCTCTCTTTCGGTAAAAGCGCCATCTTCTGCCCATCCCAAGCAGTTAAAGATAAAGAATCATCAGCGCTCACAAAACCGATTTTAGAACCACTTTTTTCTCTTTCTCCTCCTTCTTCTGATACGGGTTCCCTGCTCACAAACACCAGTGGCTCCAAAATCGCCCGCACCACCGGATTACCAAGCAGCTGCCCCAGCTCGGCCGCCGTGAACACCGTCCCATGCTCCATGGCCTCTTCCATCATGGTACGAGTTCGGGTATACTGATCTTTCAGTTTCTTATGGGCCTCCTTAACCTCCATCACATAAGGATTCTTTCCCAGCCGGGACGGAACCGATTTGAGCTCCTTGCCATTTTTTCGGCACAAAATCTTACTTTTACCATCCTCTCCTACCTGCAAGCAAATCTCCACATCCTCCACTGCTGTCCACGCCATCATGCTACCGAACGCCTCTGCCAGACGGGATTCCATATTTAAAGTCAGCCGGGTTACATCGCCAAATCCCGCACGGACACTCAAATTCACCAGCGCCATCTCAGCAGCTTTCGCTTCGCTGACTCGCCTCTGAGCGCCAAACTGACGGCTCTCCTTTAAATATTGCTGAATATATTGGTATCGCTCCAACAAATCTTGTTCCCGGTTCTCCCCAAAGGGAACCAGACCATAACTCATCAACAAATCTTTGTTTCTTTTTGCCGTGATCTCCTGACGTAACATTTCCAAAGTTACTCTTCCCGTAGCCGCGTCAGCATACTTTCTGGCTCGAGAATGGGCCGTACCATTGGAGATATACTTAGCCGCATGGTAAAGCAGACCAAAATTCTTCTCCCCCAAAAATCCATATGCCTCTTCAAACCACGTCACGTCAAAAGCCCCATTTTGCAGCTCTTCTGCAGTCAGTGGAGTATATCTAGCAATAACAGCCTTTTTCTGATCATCAAAGTATTCATTCATATGAGCCATAAAATAATAACATCCGCTCTTAAGTCCCTTCCATCCCAGATACTCCTGAATCGTATCAATCCACTGTGGCGCATACATCGCTACCTCAATTAATCTCGCGTCCTTGATGTGCGTTCCCTTCAGCGCTGTCCGCAAATCCTCCCCTGTTTCTCCCTTTTGGGGATAACAAGCTTTCAAAAGGCTGCTCAAAACATCCTTTTTGGAACGGGTATTACCACAATAATAATAAGAATAATAAGCGTCTCGACTCAAAGTATCTTTTCCCAGAGCCATCAAAATTCGCACCAGATATTCGATCCCGCAGATATAACTAATCCCCCGCATATCCCAGGAAAACTCGGTCTCTGCCTCTCCCCGGCGCAGCTCCGTATCCACCAGTACCGGTACAATCCGGTCATAAAGCTCACACATCAACTGCCCCAGCCAAGTATCTTCTCCAAAGGCATTCTCTCCTTTTTGATAGAGCCTATTTGTCATCCGCCAACCAAAAAAATTGTCCAAATATTTCCGGTTCTGCGTTTTCACGCCTTCTCCTCGCTTTACCTCACAAAGCATCCGCAGACAATCCTCCCGGGCAAAATACTCCATCACCGCCTTGTACAAAATGTCCTCTGACACCAACTTTTGATGATAAGCTTTCAAAAACCAGTACGGACAGATTCCGGTCATCGTATTCTCCCGGCCAGTACCGCCTGCGAAAAGGAAACGGCGGCGTTTTCGATCTTCCTGACATTTCATCTCCAAACGCCAGGCCGCCACAAAAGCTCGTCGGAATTCTTCCTCATCCGTCCAGCCAGAAAGCGACAAAAGATACTGGGAGAAAAAGGGCATATTGCCAATCGACGTTTTCGTTTCTATCATTCTCCCATTCCATCCAGCATAAGAATAATGAAGAATCTTATTCTCCCGGTTAATCACCAGTTCCATGGCTGTGGCGATGGCAATTCCTGTATCCAACAGTGCTTCAAAATCCAAAAATTGCCCGCGATATACAGACATAATGTCCTGAACCTGCCGGTTATATTCTAAACCGATTCCCTGCAGCTCAAAAGGCTTGCCCCCAAATATTTTTTCATAAAATGGTTCTGCCGCCTTGTATGCTCCGGCACTTTTTTGATAAAGCAAAATCTCCAATTCCACCAATACACGATAGTCCCGAATTTCTTCTTCATAAAATTGGCCAAATACCTCTGCCAACGGATAATTGGCAAGTTTTTGGTTCCTGTCAGGGTCATAAAAATCCCATTTTCCCTCCAGGTAAGTGTAAGAATTGCCGAGCAAAGTGTTCTCTCCATTGCTGGCCATATACTCATAATCCTTATTTTTTCTGACCAGCGCATCCAGCTTCTTAAGCTTTTCGATTGCTTCCGGCACGGAAAGAGGCATACATTCCGCCAAAAGTTGCTTTGGGGTCCTTGGCTTCTCTGGATACTCCGGCTGCAACAAAACACTGAGAGCATCCGGATTATAAATTCCATACCCCTCTTTCTTTTCTGCTGTCTCTTTTGATTGTCCTTCCAGTTCCTGTAAAAGAAGTCTTTCTTTATCGGTAGGATTCTCAATCAGCGATGTCAGCTTCTTCACCTGGCTATAAAGACTGGCGTTTTTCTCATCCTTAGAAAGACGCAGCAAAATATCGAGTCCAGCGCTGCGCTTTTCCTCACGTTTATCCTGCAAAAGACGGCACAGACTGCCCTCCATATTTTCCTTCGGCTGTCCCATCAAAAGCTCGATCAAGATTCCCCGCAGGTTACTACGCTTAAAGCGCAACATATCCTCTACCATCTGATATTCCGGTTTTGCAAGATCTAGTTTTTTTACCACTTGTACTGCCTTGGCGGATGTTTTGGTATCTGCATTTCCCACATAACCGATTGTCAGCTCGCGTTGTTTTTTGTTCGACGGCTGATACAACAAAAGGTTAAAAAGTACTGATCGCATGCCACTTTCCGCCTCTCCTAAAAGCGCCGCTGCTTCGGTGATTTTTTCCTCGTCTTGCAACACATAAGCCAAAAAAATCAGTTGATTTACTATAGTTGCCAACTCCAGCTCCACCCGATGCCAGGGAAAAATGCAAGGATCGTATACCACTCCCTTTTTTGGCATCTGCTTATAAAGCTTTTCAAACTGCTTATAGAGCTGCTCTGCCTCCTTCCGGTTCTCAAAGCACTCCGTCACCTCCAGCACCCGCGGCTTTCTCAAATCAGAACCATAGATCTTCTCATTCATGGCCTTCCGAATCAGACGATCCGTACGCTCGGCAAATGCGGGCATAAAAGCTGCTGTCAATTGCAGGTCATCCGTCTGCTCTAAAATCACCTTTTTCGCCACCTGGATACGAATCCGCTCATCATGCAGACTATTATTGTAAAAGGACGCCGTCAGACGCTGATTTTTCGTTCCCTGCTCCACCAACTGCTCCATAGAGCGAATTGCATCTTCCACTTCATAAAATCCCTGCGCCCACAGGGCCGCACTAATCGCAATCGAATCATTGGTTAGCAACTGCTCCTGACAAAACTCCTTATCCCGCAGACATCGCCCCATAAGTGTAAGTATTTTCTCACTGATCCGGTCTGCCTGCTCCAAATCAAAAATGCCAATCCAGGTAGACACCGCTCGTTTTACGGAAGAAAAACGAATCAGATCATGATCCGCAATCACCTTCAAAAGCTTTAAAAATATCGCCGGAGTTCCCTCATCCATAGCTTCACAAATAGCCTGTCGCAACCCTTCTTGCAGACGCGCCGCCAACAAAATTTTACATAAAAGGTCGTGTAATTCTTCATTATCGGCTCGAATGATTCCAAGGATCATCTCCCGATCCAGGTACGCCGTATTATTCTCGCTCAACAGAAGCTCCCGCAGCGCCTCAATCACCGCGTGATTTCCTTGATCAATCTCCGCCGCATACAGATAGTTAAATCCCATATTAAAATAATAGTCATGACGAACATAATCCAACGTTTCCTCATCCAGCCGCCGCAGGATATAATCCTCCAACCGTTCTCCACAGTAGAATAACTTTTCATATGTCATCAGTAGAGAAAAGATCGAAAAAATATGTGGTCCGTAAGAAGAGGTACGTACGGTTCTTCGCATCCATCCCTGAGTAAACGGAAATTGGTTTCGTTTATCCATGATTGCCAAGCAAGACGGCTGAAATTTCTTTGGCACAAATGCATCCAGAAATTTCTGACGAGAAACTGCCAACGCAGAAGGCTTCTCCAAACGCAAGAAAGACCCGGAAGCATTCTTTGGCTGAAACCATTCTGACGGCTTTTTATCCGGATTTGCATAATACTCTCCGGCAATTTTTAAGAGTATCTCACTGCCTCCTGCCTGTTCGTTTTTTAATTCCAGCGCCAGTGCTTTCTCCTCTCCGGAAAGTTTCTCAATCCGTTCTTCCAGCAACTTCATCCGGCTCTTGGTAATCTTATTCCTGCTATTCCAGTCAAAATCCGCCATTTCACCACATCCTTCCTGCCAGCATCGTCAATCTGACAAATGTAAATATTGTATCTTCTGTCACCACAATGGCTTCTTCCAGTCTCTCAAGAGGTTGTCCATCCATAAAAATCCGGTAGATCCCATCTTCAAAACACTGCCATGCATTTTCACGGGCCGCCACCGAATCTGCCATTTTCTCCCCATAGGAAATCCCAAAACCGATCTTTCCGCTTTCTGCCTGATCTTCGATCTCTTCTTTGGTCAAACAGGCCAAAACCTCTGGGCACTGACCAGAAGAAGATTGCGATCGTTCTATCTGCTGATTATATTCTGCCACCTGAGAATCGACTACTTCCTGAATCAGTTCCCGCACCGTTTTTGGTCTCTTGGCAATCTCGCAGAAAGTTTCCTCCACGGCCTTTCGCCGTTTACTCACACTTTTTATGTTTACCCTCAACTTCAACCTTTTGTACCCCCATCATGTATTTCGGAAACTTATATTTCATTCCGCTGATATCTTATCAATAGTATATCATTGAAAAATCTTTTTCGAAATCTCTTTTTTATGAAAAAGCGGATGCATTCAATTGAAAAATCCTTTCACTTATATTATACTAAAACCTGCACAATACTTCAGAAACGGAGCAAACATATGATATTATCTTGTAATCGCATCAGTAAAACTTTTGGAACCGATCTAATTTTGTCCGAAGTATCCTTTCATATAGAAGACCACGAAAAAGCGGCTATCGTCGGCATCAACGGCGCCGGCAAATCCACTCTGCTCAAGATCATCGTGGGCGAACTGATTGCTGACAGTGGAGAAGTCGTCCTCTCCAAAGGCAAAACGATGGGTTATCTTGCTCAACACCAGGATTTAGAAAGTAACCGCTCCCTCTATGAGGAACTACGCGAAGTCAAACGCCCAATCATCGAGATGGAACAGCAAATCCGCACCCTCGAGCTGCAGATGAAAGATGCTTCCGGCGAGAAACTAGAACAGATGCTTTCTGCCTACAGCCGTTTAAACCATACCTTTGAACTGGAAAACGGTTATGCCTGGCAGAGCGAAATCACTGGGGTACTCAAAGGACTCGGATTTTCCGAAGAAGAATTTGGCAAACAAATCTCTACTTTGTCCGGTGGCCAAAAGACACGGATTTCCCTGGGAAAACTGCTGTTATCCCGTCCGGACATCATTCTGCTAGACGAGCCCACCAACCATCTCGATATGGAATCTATCGCCTGGCTGGAAAATTATCTGAAAGGCTATGATGGCGCGGTCATCATCGTCGCTCACGACCGTTATTTCTTAAACCGTGTTGTTGGCAAAGTCCTTGAGCTGGAGCAAGGCCGCGGCAGTGTTTATCTGGGTAACTACACTGCCTACAGTGAAAAGAAAGCTTTGCTGCGAGCCGCCCAGATGAAAGCCTGGTTAAACCAGCAGCAGGAGATCCGCCACCAAGAAGAAGTCATCACCAAATTAAAATCCTTCAATCGCGAGAAATCCATCAAACGCGCCGAGAGCCGCGAGAAAATGCTCGCTAAAATTGAAGTGCTGGAAAAACCAGCGGAGATCCACGATGAAATGCGCATTGAGCTGGAACCTAACATTTTGAGCGGAAATGACGTACTGACCATCCGTGATTTAAGCAAATCGTTTGGCAGCAACCACTTATTCTCTCATATAGATATTGATATCAAGCGAGGCGAACGCGTAGCTCTGATCGGTAACAACGGCACTGGTAAAACTACTATTTTAAAATTGATCAACGGTATGCTCCCCGCCGACAGCGGCACCATCACTTTAGGTTCAAAGGTTCACATCGGCTACTACGATCAGGAGCATCACGTCCTTCATATGGAAAAAACCGCTTTCGAGGAGGTTCAGGACGCCTATCCGAATCTGACCAACACCCAGGTTCGCAACATTCTTGCTGCATTTTTATTCACTGGTGACGATGTGTTTAAACGTATCTCCGACTTAAGCGGCGGCGAGCGCGGGCGGGTATCTTTAGCCAAGTTAATGTTATCTGAGGCCAACTTCCTGATTCTCGACGAGCCTACTAACCACTTGGACATCACCTCGAAAGAGATTCTGGAAAATGCCTTGCAAAGCTATACTGGCACTGTGTTTTATGTGTCTCATGACCGCTATTTCATCAATCAGACCGCAACCCGAATTCTGGAACTGACTGGACAGACTCTGATTAACTATATCGGAAACTACGATTATTATCTTGAAAAAAGAGAAACTATGACCGAGTTATATGCTCCTGGCACAATTGCAGGAAAGACTGCGGACCTCTCCCGGACGGATGTCTTAAGCAAAACATCTGCTTCTGACAGAAACAGCCTTTCTACGCCTCCTGCCCCATCCGAATCCCTTGTCAAACAAGACTGGAAAGCCCAGAAGGAGGAACAGGCTCGCATCCGTAAGCGACAAAACGACTTAAAAAAAACCGAGGATGAAATTCATCGCCTTGAAACTCGCGATCAGGAACTTGGTGAACTTCTTCAACGAGAAGAGATCTATACCGACATGACAAAACTAATGGAACTGAATCAGGAAAAAGAAGAGATTTTAAACCAACTCGAAACTCTTTATGCTCGCTGGGAAGAACTGGCAGACAGTGAATAAGGGATTCGCAACATCAGCCAAACTTAAAAACGCAACGGAGAGTGTATGGAAAGCTTCCTTTCCCTGCCTCTCTGTCGCGTTTTTTCGGTAAGTACTCCCTCTTACATCTGTTTCATCAGATTTACCATTTCTATTGCTGATAAAGCACAATCATACCCTTTATTCCCTGCCTTACTGCCGGCGCGGGCAATCGCCTGTTCGATATTTTCCGTGGTAATCACTCCGAACAGAACCGGCACCCCGGTAGACAGTCCCACCTGGGCAATCCCCTTTGACACCTCGCTACAGACATAATCATAATGGGAAGTATCCCCGCGAATCACGGCGCCCACACAGATCACGGCATCGTACTTTCCCGACTTCGCCAGCTTTGCTGCCGCTACCGGAATCTCAAAAGCTCCCGGAACCCAGACGGCCGTGATATTTTCTTCCTCCATCCCGTGACGCACCAGACCATCTACAGCGCCCCCCAACAGTTTATTCACAATGATTTCATTAAAACGCGATGCTACAATTGCCACCTGCATACCTTCTGGCGCCACTACTTTTCCTTCCAATACACGAATCTCTTTCATTTTTATTTCCTCCTTATTTTTTCTAGTTTTCTTATATCTTCAACCTTTGTCTGGTTGATATTCTCTTGTCTCTCTCACCTTCACCATCTCATTGGGGGATTGCCATAGGGATTTTGCTCTCCCACACGCTCACAGAATCCGGTGAAAAATGTGTCCCATTTTCACCTGTTTCGTGCGCATATAAAATTCATCAAAAGGTTGCAAATCAATCTCAATCGGTACCCGTTCCCGGATTTCCAGACCAAAATCACCAATTCCATAGACCTTCTCCGGATTGTTGGTCAGAAGCCGCAAAGATTTCACCCCCAGATCGGTAAGGATCTGTGCCCCAATCCAGTATTCCCGCAAATCCGGTGCAAATCCTAACTTCACATTGGCCTCTACCGTGTCATATCCCTGCTCCTGCAGCTCATAAGCCTTCAGCTTATTGATTAGGCCAATCCCCCGTCCTTCCTGACGCATATACAACACGACTCCGCGCCCTTCTTCCTCGATCTGCTTCATCGCTGTCTGCAACTGCTTTCCGCAATCACACCGCATCGAGCCAAAGGTATCACCGGTCAGACATTCCGAATGCACCCGGCAAAGCACATTTTCTCCTTCCCCGATCTCTCCCTTGACTAACGCTACATGATGTTCTCCGGAAATATCATTGACATAGCCGTAGATCTGAAAATGTCCATACTGCGTTGGCATATCCGCACATGCCTCCCGCACCACATGTTTCTCATGAATGCGACAGTAATCCTGTAATTCTTGGATTGTAATAAATTTTAAGTTATATTCCTTTGCTAACTTCCATAAGTTCTCTGTGCGCATCATAGTGCCATCTTCCTCCATGATCTCGCAACAGATTCCACATTCCTTTAGTCCTGCTAACCGGCACAGATCCACCGTCGCTTCGGTATGTCCGTTGCGCACCAGCACACCGCCCTTTCTGGCAACTAGTGGAAACACATGACCAGGCCGGCGAAAATCCTCCGGCTTTGTGTCCTTCGCCACACACTTCATCATCGTATACGAACGCTCGGCCGCCGAAATTCCTGTCGTCGTATCCACATGGTCGATCGATACAGTGAACGCTGTCTGATGATTATCTGTATTCTCCGCTACCATCGGCGACAATCCTAATCTTGTGGCAAACTCTGCACTCATTGGCGTACAGATAAGTCCCTTGGCATGGCAAGCCATAAAATTGATATTCTCCTGTGTGGCAAATTCCGCCGCACAGATCATGTCTCCCTCATTTTCCCGATCCGCATCATCTGTAACCAAAATAATCTTTCCCTCTCGCAGATCGGTTAATGCCTCCTCAATGCTGTTGTATTGATACTCCATCTTGCTTCTCCTCTCTTCTCTCATATGCCATACTCTTTTAAAAATTCCATGGTAAGGCATCCTTTGCTTCGCCCTGCTGACATTGGCCTGCCCTCCGATCTTTCAGATGCTTCTTCTTTATTATCTGTCCCTTCCTTTCTTATCATTTCTCGGTTCCATGCTGTCCCCTGTCCTGCTCGGGAAAATCCCAGTAATCTTTCTACATATTTCCCAATAATATCATTCTCCAGATTCACTTGGTCTCCCGGCTTTTTTTTCAAAAGCGTCGTCTCTTCCCCCGTATGGGGAATGATGGATACCTGAAACCATTCTTCACCCACCGCCGCTACCGTCAGACTGATCCCATCAATGGCGATGGACCCTTTCTTTACAATCAACCGCAAAATCTCTGGTTCTGTCTCTACCGTCACCCAGACGGCATTTTCCTCCTTCCGGCAGGAGCGGATATTCCCGGTACCATCGATATGTCCCGACACCAGATGTCCTCCAAAACGTCCCTTCGCCGACATCGCCCGCTCTAGATTCACCCGATCTCCTGGCCTCCCCTGCCCTAAGTTGCTCCGGCGAAAAGTCTCTGCCATCACATCTGCTGTAAACCCATCCGCCTGCAGCGAAACTACTGTCAGACAGATCCCATTTACCGCAATGCTGTCCCCAATCTGTGTCCCTTCCAGCACTTTTCGTGCCCGAATAGCAATCTGCCCTGAGCTTCCCTGTAACGCAATCCGCCGAATTTGTCCCAATTCCTCTATGATTCCGGTAAACATTCTGATGTCTCCTCTCTAACCCGATATTCCAACAACAGATCTTCTCCCACCTGAGACATTGCCTCCAGAGAAAACATCCTTGCCTCTCCAGGCAATGCCACCCCTCTGCCAGTCACTGGCGTCTTTGCCTCACCTCCTCCGAAAATCTTCGGCGCCACAAATACCTTGACTTCCTGTACAATTCCCGCCTGCAATGCGCTCTCATTCAATGCTCCGCCCCCTTCCAGAAGAACACTGTCCAATCCCTGTTCTCCCAGAAAACGCATTAGTCTTTTCAAATCCACCCGCCCTGTTTTATCTGGCATGGCAATCACCTGAATTCCCAATTCTTCTAGGCGTGCCACTGCTTCGGGGCTTCCGTCAGCATGTACTACAATCGTCGAATATTGCTTTGCTGTCTGACAAATTTTGCTGTCTGCCGGCAGACGCAACCGGCTGTCACAGATAATTCGCACCGGACTTTTCTTTCCCTCCAACCGCACATTCAACAATGGATCATCCGCCAACACAGTACCGATCCCTGCCATGATTCCCATATACTGATGGCGCAGCTGATGCACTTGTGCGCGAGCCTTCTCCCCGGTGATCCATTTTGACGCTCCGGTGCGGGTAGCGATCTTTCCATCCAAAGTCATCGCATATTTCATCACCACATAAGGCGTGCGACTCGTGATGTAATGAAAAAATACCGGATTTAAACGGTCACACTCGTCTCGCAAAAAATCCTCCTCCACGGTCACTCCCGCCTCTCGCAAAAACGCCACCCCCTTCCCTGCCACCTTCGGATTCGGATCCCGGGAGCCAATCACCACCCGCGCAATCCCTTGTTCCAAAATCGCCTCGGTACAAGGTGGCGTCTTTCCTTGATGACAACAAGGTTCCAAGGTGACATACATCGTTGCTCCCTGCGCCGGTTCTGTCAGCGATGCGATTGCATTGCGCTCTGCGTGAAGTCCACCAAAATGGACATGATACCCCTCACCAAGGATTCTCCCATCCTTGACAATCACCGCCCCTACGATTGGATTTGGGTTGGTCCACCCCCGTCCTTGCTCCGCCAGCCAAATGGCTCGTCTCATAAATTCCTGATCCGTCACATCGATCTCTCCTTCCCTGCCTTATACGCAAAAATACCCTGTAGAATTCATCTACAGGGTATCGGACTTCTTACTTCGTCAAACCGATCTTTTTGAAGAAACTTTCGCCCACAGCTTCTGCTATCTGTTCCGATATCTCTTCTTCGCCAAAATAAAAAACTCTGAAACGGAATCCCATTTCAGAGCAATCATGACTTGGCAACTGATACTTTTGTTATCGGTTTGCTATCTAATGCACAGGAAAACTCCCTTGCATCGTCATCTTCTTCCATCCAGACTATACTGTCGGCTCTGGAATCTCACCAGATCAACCTCTCGGTTCGCGGGCTATACCGCCGGTAGGGACTTGCACCCTGCCCTGAAGATTTTTATCTGTTTTTTATTCTAACGCATAATCCGCTTTTATACAAGTACTTTTTTCATTAATTTCTTCTTATCCCCGCCGGTTCGCCCGCTCCGCCTTTACACTCTTCCCTCGAATCTTCACCCGCTTCATGCATTCTAAAACTTCCTCGGCACAATCCTTCGGCACTTCCACAAAAGTATACTTGTCATACATATCGATGCTGCCAATCCACTTTCCCGGGATTCCGCTCTCACCGGCCACTGCGCCTAAAATATCGCCGGATTTTACATTCTGATCCTTCCCAACATTCAAAAATAGCGTTGCCATCTCTGCCGCTCGGTTCCTTCTTCCATGCGCTCCACGCGCTTCCAGACCCTCTCCCAAGCGTCTTTTGCCATAGCCTCTGCCCGACTCTCTTCCACCATAATTTTTGCTGCCACGACCTCCTCTGCTATACCGTTCCAGATCATCCAGCGAACGAGCCTCTCGATAATCATCAATAATATCCTGATTTTCCTCTCCCATATTCAGGCGCAACAGCGCCGCCGCCAGATCCAGAGATGTATAGTCCTCTTCTAAAAGTTTCTTTTCCACAATGCGAATCATTCGACTCAGATCCATGTCCTCGATGACTTCCTTCACCTGTCCCAATACCTTCTCTGCTTTAATCTCCGTGATATCATCCAGAGAAGGAACCGCTTGTGGCAGGATCTTTGTCTTACAATACCGCTGGATATCCCGCAGTTTATAGACCTCTCGCCCCACTACCAAACTGAAGGCGATCCCTTCCCGCCCCGCACGTCCGGTCCGCCCAATCCGATGTACATAATACTCATCGTCCTGTGGAATATCATAATTGAACACAGCCTCCACATCATCGACATCGATCCCTCTCGCCGCTACATCCGTAGCTACAAGAATCTCCGTTCGTCCGTTGCGAAAACTGTTCATCACCCGATCTCTCTGTACCTGCTTCAAGTCTCCGTGCAGCCCCTCCGCAAAATACCCTCTGCCCTGCAGCTCCTCTACCAGGACATCTACTTGACGCTTCGTGTTGCAGAAAGCCACCGAAAGTTTTGGCGCATACAGATCCAGCAGACGGCACATCACTTCCACCTTCGTCTTTGGCTTCACTTCATAATAATACTGCGTCACCTTCGGCACCGTCAGCTCTTTCTTCACCACTCGCACTACCTGCGGCTCCTTCTGAAACGTGCGGGCAATCTTCATGATGGCATCCGGCATAGTCGCCGAAAACAGAATCGTCTGACGCTCTTTCGGGAGCTGTCCCAAAATCGTTTCCATATCCTCCAAAAACCCCATATTCAGCATCTCATCCGCCTCGTCCATCACCACCGTATGCACCTGGTCTGGTTTCACGGTTTTGCGGCGCATATGGTCCATCACCCGCCCCGGAGTTCCGATGATAATCTGCACGCCATCCCGCAATGAGCGAATCTGTCGCCCGATATCCTGCCCCCCATAGATCGGTAATACCTTGATTCCATGCAGATATTTTGCCAGACTACGAATCTCTTCCGCCACCTGAATGGCCAGTTCCCTGGTTGGACAGAGCACCAGAGCCTGCAACTTCTTATTTTTGGGGTCCATCTTTTGCAGCAACGGAATTCCAAATGCTGCCGTTTTCCCGGTACCAGTCTGTGCCTGTCCGATGATATCCTGCCCTTCCATCTGTACCGGGATTGCCTTTGCCTGAATCGGTGTGCCCTCCTCAAATCCCATATCCGTTATGGCCCTTACGATTTTCTCATTCAGCCCCAGTTCTTCAAATCTTGTCGTCTCCATATTTTGTCCTCAGCCTTCCTGTCTGAATCCGTTTGCCGCTGGGCATATCTCCTTGAGCCACCACCCGCGCCATCTCTTTTCCAAAAAAAGAGAGGTTCCAGGACAGACCCGAAACCCTCTCTTGTAACAATTTTTTACTTTACCATACTCTCTGATGTTTGTCAAATGCTTTTTTACTCCGTTACACTTACAACAACTCCAAACAACTCCACTTCGCTTCCTCCGCAGATCTGCAACTTTTTGCTCATCCCATAAACCGCGTTGCTGATCACATATTCCCCATCATTGACATAGACCTCCACCATATGTTCATCCACATAGATATCCAGTCGGTTCCCTTCCCGCACATCCGGAGTTTCAAATACCATTCGATAATTTTCCCCCTCACAGTACACTCGGGTTCTGTCTGTGCAGATCCGATTTCCCCTACGGCTAATCCGGTATCCTCCGACATCCACACACCCTCCATCCTCCAGTAAAAGGCTGATGCGGTATCCTTCCGGCCCGGCCTCCGTCCCATTCGTAAGCGGTCTACTGTATTGCTTTTTCACATTAGGATGAACCCGGAAATAGATATGTCCGTCTCTAACTTCCACCACCCGCGGCAGACAGAACATCCCCCGCCATGGTGCCGTCTCTTTCTGCTCCACAGCCTCCGGCATTCGCAACCAGGCTATCAATATCCTTCGCCCCTCTTCATCCACCGTACTCTGGGATGCATACAAATCCAGCCCGTAATCCAGAAACTGATAGGTGTCCGGCAGATGCATCGCACAATTCTTCTCCTCAAAGTCCACCGTCATACAAATAACTTGATTTTCCTCCCATTTTCCATCCTTTAAAAACCGCATAGGAGAAAATATCAACACGTGTGCGCCACTTGCCTCAAAATAATCTGGACACTCCCACATCCATCCCCAGCCGTCCCCTTTCGACGCCTCATTGACATAGGACCAATTCTCCAAATCCTCGCTCCGATAAAAGAGCAGCTTTCCTCGTCCATTCCCACTTCGACATCCCAAAACCATGTACCAGCCGTCGCTTCCCTTCCACACCTTTGGATCTCTCGTATGCGTCCGATCTCCATGGCTATCGTTTGGAATCGGCGGGATGGCAATCTTTTTTCCACCAAAATTGTCAAAATGCATTCCATCTTCCGAAGTAATGGTCATCTGACAGGATTCAAACTGGTCGTTGAGACAAAGATGAATATTTTCCTCATCCGGTTCAAAATAATGGACTCCCGTATAAAAGAGTACCATCTTCCCCTCGTGCTCAATGGCGCTTCCTGAAAAACATCCGTTCTGATCTCCATATTTTGATGGAAAAAGAGCGATCCCCACATGTTCCCAATTTACCAGATCCTCACTGATTGCATGTCCCCAGTGCATCGTTCCCCATATCGGTGCATAGGGAAAATATTGATAAAACAGATGATATTTCCCTTGATAATAGATAAAACCATTGGGATCATTCATCCAGTTTCCTGGCGCTTTCAAATGTCCGCTCTGTCTCAAATGCTGTTCCATCCTTTCGATTCCTTTCTGCTAACATAAAATTATGTAAAATCTGACAGCCATTCTCCCCCAATGACTGTCGTATCCAGCTATCTTCGATTATCCGATTGCGTTCTCCGTATCTTTATCGAAGAAATGCATCTTTCCTGGCAAGAACACAAAGGCAATCTTATCTCCGATCCGGCTCACTTCATATTTGGATACCCGTGCCACCGTCAGGCTTCCGCCAAAGGTAAAATACAGATTGTTCTCATTTCCCATAACTTCTGCATTCTCCACCACAGCCCTCTGAATGCTATCATTATACTGCTTTACACTCTCTGCGTCCAGCTTGAGATCCTCACCACGGATTCCCATAATCAGCTCGCCATTTCTTCCCTGCAACCGTGCCGTCACCTCGTCCGGCAACAGGATCATGCTCCCATCCCGAAAGCGCAGCTCTTTACCATGTATCGTCACCGGATAAAAATTCATTTGCGGCGAACCAATGAATCCAGCCACAAATTTATTTACCGGATGTTCATATAGCTCCATAGGCGCTCCGGCCTGTTGGATCACTCCATCTTTCATGATCACAATTCGGTCTGCCATGGTCATGGCTTCCACCTGATCATGCGTCACATAGATCGTGGTAGTTCCTAATTCCCGGTGTAACTTACTGATCTCGTTGCGCATGCTAACCCGCAACTTGGCATCCAGATTGGACAACGGCTCATCCATCAAAAACAGCTTCTGATTCTTCACAATCGCACGTCCCAAGGCCACTCTCTGTCTCTGACCACCAGAAAGATTCTTGGGTTTGCGAGTACGGAACTCCTCCAGTCCTAGAATCCGAATGGCCCAATCTACTTTCTTTTGCACTTCTGCCTCCGGCACTTTCATATTTCGCAGACCATATCCGATATTCTTTTCTACTGTCATGTGAGGATACAGCGCATAATTTTGAAATACCATGGCAATTCCTCGATCTCTGGGAGCCATATCATTGACCCGTTTCCCGTCTATGTACAGATCCCCGCTGGTAATCTCCTCAAACCCGGCCACCATCCGTAAGGTAGTAGACTTTCCGCAGCCAGAAGGCCCTACAAAAGCGATAAACTCTTTTTCCTCAATTGTGAGGTTAAAATCCGTAACCGAATTTCTCTCCGCATTTTCATACTTCTTGCATATGTTTTTAAACTCCATAAAGCTCATCTTTTATCCCTCCTTGGACCCTGTCGAGGTCACACCTTCTACAATCTGTTTCGAGAACAACGAATAAATAATAATCACTGGTATAGTCACCATGGTAATCACTGCCAGAGTCTGCCCCATGGTAGTATTTTCATTGGATGTGATCGAATTCAGGCCAATCTGAGCAGTCAAAAGATTTCCTGAAGTAAACACCAGCGATGGCCACAAATAATCATTCCACACATTCAAAAACGTAAACACACTAACGGTTGCCACCACAGTCTTTGACATTGGCAGTACCATAGTAAAGAAATACTTCAGCGGACTGCAATAATCAAGCTGCGCCGCCTCGTACACATCATCCGGCAGATTTAAAAACACCTGACGGAACAAAAAAATGTTGAAGGGATTCACAATCATTGGCAGAATATAACCCACCACCGTATTCAAAAGCCCCACCTTGGCAATCATCAGAAAATGAATCGTCAAGATTGTCTCCATCGGCACAATCTGCAAAAGCAAAATCAGCAACACCCACCGCTCCCGGAAGGGAAAATGAATCTTAGCCAGGGCATATCCCGCCAACCCATTCACCACAATCCCACACACAATCAAAACCGCTGCATAAAACAAGGTGTTAGCCATATACCGCAAAAAATTTGTATTTGTCAGAATGGATAGATAATTGTCCAAAAAGCCGCCTCCCGGCACCGGCGGAATAAAAGCCGCCACGGTATTCATGTCAGCCGTGATTGCCGCATCCGGCTTAAAAGAATTGGCCAACATCCAGACCACCGGAAACAGGAAAAACAGCGACAGTACCAGAAGTATCACCGTCAAAATCCAGTTAATTCCCTTTTGCTTTTTTGTTAACATGCTTCTCCTCCTTATCCCTGGTCAGAATAGACTGAATCACGGTCAGCACCATCACAAATACGGCAAATACAATCGCCATGGTGGACGCAAGCCCGATCTCCCAGTTGACTGTGCCGGTCTCATAAATATTGTAGACCATCGTATATGTCGAATGAGACGGACCGCCGCCAGTCATGACCATCGGCTGTACAATCATGCGAAATGCTCCGATTGTAACCGTGATAAACACAAACACACAAAGCGGCTTTAATTCTGGCAGAGTGATATCCTTAAACTTCTGCCACTCGCTTGCATGATCCATCTCCGCCGCCTCATATAACCCCGGATTGATCGCCTGCAAACCTCCCAAAAAGATGATCATCTGATACCCGACGCCTTGCCACACGCTCATAATCGCAATAGAAGGGAGCGCCTGTCTTGCACTGTGAATAAATGGTTGTGCCGAAATCCCGAAATTCTTTAGCATCGTATTTAAAATCCCCTCGGGACTGTAGATCTGCATCCACAGCGTCGATACTACGGCTAGTGACATAACTACCGGCACAAAAAACGCCACTTTAAAATATTTCTTACAATGTGTCACCCGATGGATCAGAAGTGCCAGCAACAATGCTCCGATTCCCTGACAAGGAAGAATAATCAGCACAAAGCAAACCGTATTGAAAAAGGACTGCCTAAACAGATCGTCTTTTAATATCTTAAAATAATTTTCCAGCCCCACAAAATGTGTCAAATCCGGATTTAGTGCAAAATAATCCGTAAAGCTGAATGCCAGTGTCAACACCATGGGCACAAACAGGAAGATGGTCAAAAGCACCAGCGCCGGCCCGAAAAACGCCATTCCCAACCACGAACTTGATTTTCTCTTCATTATTTCCTTGTATAACGCTCCAGCTTTGCGTTAATCCTTTCTACAGATTTGTCCAGCACCTGCTGTGTCTCCTGCCCGCTCAAGGCAATGCTCTCTAATGCCTGCTGAAAAGAAGTGCTCACCTGCGGATACACTGGCGTTTTCGGCCTTGGATGACCATATGCTTTCAACTGCTCATACAGCATTCGGTAATTTTCATCGCTCTGAAATACATCAATCTGCTCAAATGCCTCGTAGGTAGACGGAAAAGTCTTTGAAAGCTCCCAGATGCGAATGCCGCTCTCTACCCCACTCATCCATTTCACCAGCTCTGTGGCGCCCTCCAGATTTTTCGAATCTGACGATGCCGCATAAGCCCAAGAACCCGTCGGCGTATAACGTCCCCCGTCCCAGTTCTCTCCCACCACATAAGGCGCTACTCCCAGACGGATATCCGGATAATTTTGATAGACCGTATTGACCTCCCAAGCCCCATCAATCTTAAAGGCTGCCCGGCCACTCTCGAAGAGATGATCAATAGGCGCCTCAGACATGTATTTTCTCTCTACCACATTTCGGAAAAACTCCATGGCTTCGCCCATTTCCTCTGCATTGAAAAAACCGTCCACAATAAGCCCATCTTCACTGACTAAATTTCCTCCGTTTGACCACACAAAAGGAGCATAATAATAAATGCTTGCCTCTCCCACTGGGAACGTCATATCCAGAGGATATCCGCCTTTTGATTCCATCAAGGGCTTAAGCGATTCCAAAATCTCCAAAAATTCACTCCAGGTCCACGGCTGCCCAGCCTCCGGTACCGCGATTCCTGCCTCCTCCAAAATGTCTTTATTGTAATACATACCAACGCTAGATTCCATCACTCCTAATGCATAAAGCTGATTCTGATAAGTACCTTGCTCCAAAATAGATTCCAGATATACGCTTTTCTCCTCCTCTGTCAATTCTGCCAAAGGCTGAATGATCCCATTGGCCGCATACGCCGCCACATTCGGCCCATCTACGGTCAATACATCTGGAAGTCCTCCCGCCATCACGGAAGCATTAACCTTGTCGGAATAACCACCGCCACTGTCATTACGTGGAACAAATTCAATATCTGCAAAATAGGTTCCATTATACACCTCATTGAAACGGTCTACAGACTGACGATACGCCTGCCCTTCCTCGGTGTCTTCAATGGAATGTACCCACAGAGAAAGATATTGCTCTCCCGGATCAAATCCCGCCACATCCCCGGGCTGTACCTGCTTTTTCTGACAGCCAGCGAGAGAACCGGCCGCCAGCAGCATGGCCGCTGCTACTGCAAATCCCTTTTTCATGATACCCTCCTGACCAGGCAGATGCCTGTTTTGTATAAAACTTACTTACGATGATATAACCGGTAAAGTTATCGGTTAAGTAACCGGTTACTTTATATTGTTATTTTATCACTCTATCAAGATATTGTCAATTGATTTTTATTTTTTTGTCAATATTTTCCAATTTTTATGAGATACTTTATGCAAGTATTACAAATTCATCGCTGCCAGTAAAGAAGCGCCTTCCGAATAACCATATCATCAAATAAACCATCCACCATTTTTCAATCCCCTCTTTTAGGTTGTACAGCTTTTTACTTTCTGTTATAATATTTTTTGATTAGAATTTATGAATGAAATCGGAATACGTTTGAAGGAGTCTCATTCTCATGGCAAAGAAAAATATTACTTTTAGCGATATTGCACAGTATACAGGATTTTCCAAAACCACGATCTCTCGTTATTTTAATAATCCGGATTCACTGACTCTGGAAAATCAACAGAAGATTGCCGATGCTTTGACCGCGCTTGATTATAAAGAAAACAAGGTCGCCCGGATTCTGGCCAATGGCAAAACCGAATTTGTTGGTATCCTGATTCCTAATCTTTATCTCCATTATTATTCCCAGATGTTGAATCAGATTCTGGCTACTTATGAGACTTATGGCTACAAATTCCTTGTTTTTGTGTGTAACGATAAGGAGGCAGCAGAACGCCAATACATCCGAGAACTCTTAGCTTATCAGATCGAGGGAATGATTGTCCTAAGCCATACCATCTCTTCGGAAGAACTTGCCTCCTTTCATGTGCCGATTGTGACGATTGAACGAGAAGACCGCTACACCTGCAGCGTCAATACCGACAACTATATGGGAGGACTCCAGGCCACTAGCCTTCTCTATAAAAATCAATGTGATATTTATATTCATATCAACACAGATGTTCCGCCGGAAACGCCTGCTTATGGAAGAATCCGGGGCTTTCAGGATATCTGCCGGGATCAGCAGCTTCCTCATGAACTGATTCTGTCCGATTTGGGCAACAGTTATCCCGAAGCTTCCAAGCGTATCCTCCCAATTTTTGAATCCATAGAAAAAAAATATGCCAACCAAAAAAAGGGGATATTTATGTCAAATGATACTCACGCCAATATCTTGCTAAATCTGCTGATAAGAAAATACGGAACCTTTCCGGAAGATTACCGACTGGTAGGCTTTGACAATTCTCCTATCTCCAGTGAGGCCATCATCCCTACCAGCACAGTTGGTCAGCAGATCGATAAACTGGCGCAAGAAGCGATGGAACTTCTTGTAATGCAGATGAATGAGCGCAAAAAACGAAAACCGGTTCCTCTAGCAGAGCCCATTCACCGGATTGTAACGCCAGTATTGATTTGCAGAGATACCACTTGGTAAATAAAAAACGTTTGCAGAAGCGATACTGCCAGGAAGACAGCATCCAGCAGAAACAAGGAAAAAGAAGCAGACCATTTCTCATTGCTTCTCTCTCCTTTTCCTTGGCGTACCCTTTACTACTACTCATCCAAATAACATTGACTCCCATACTCCCTATTACTAAAAAATACAAAAATTGAAAAAATATAGTTGACAAAATACAGATTATAGAGTAAAATTGTTTCTGTTGCTAAGGAAGTTCGCCTTAACAGCAAAAAAAGAATATGTGTGCGTAGCTCAGCTGGATAGAGCACTTGGCTACGGACCAAGGTGTCGGGAGTTCGAATCTTCTCGCGCACGTAGAAAACCCTGGGAAATCTTTCTCAGGGTTCTTTTTTTATTTACTTTTTCATGCTGCCCTCGATAGACAAGGGCAACATCATTTTATTTTTTCATTCTCTCACTTATTCTGTTGCCAACACTCTCTCCTGTTCTTCCCGCAGTCGCCTGAGCTCTCTTAACACCCCTATCACAATCCCCGTTGCCAGCAAAAAGGTAAACACATCTGCTAAAGGCTGCGCAATCTGCACTCCCAACACACCAAAGATACGTGGAAAAATCAACAGGGAAGGAATCAAAAACAATCCCTGACGGCCCATTGCCACCAGCGAAGCACGAAATCCATAACCGATCGACTGTGTCAACATATTAACCATGATAACCCACGCCTGAATCGGCATTGTCAAAAGCTGTAATCGCAGCGCCAGTGTACCGATTGCAATTACTTGCAGATCCTCTCTCCGGAATGCCGTAATGATCGGGCGGCTAAAGAGAAATGCCACCGTTCCGAAAATCGTCAGCATAATTACTGCCACCTTTACACAGAACCAGTACGCCTCCAGCACTCGATCATAACGTCTGGCACCAAAATTGAAGCCGCATACCGGCTGAAATCCCTGTCCAAAGCCAATCAGACTGGAATTGATAAACATCATAAAACGGGTCACAATTGACATTGCTGCAATCGCCGCATCCCCATAAGGTCCGGCAGCAAAGTTGAGCACAATCGCCGCCACACTGGCCAATCCCTGACGGCAGAAGGACGGCAGTCCGGCATGAAGAATTTCTCCATATATTTTCAGATTCGGCCGAAAACGAGAAAGCTGAATTTTAATACAATCCCCATGAGAATTGCACTGATAAAGCAGAATAGAAAAACTGATCATCTGGCTGATCATCGTCGCAATCGCCGCACCAGAAATTCCCATCCTAAATCGAAAGATCAGGATTGGATCCAGAATCATATTCAAAATGCCGCCGGTCGTGATTCCCACCATCGCCAGCATAGCGCTTCCCTGTGCGCGCAATATATTGTTCATCACAAACGAACACATCATAAATGGCGCCGCAATCAATATGTAACGGGCATAATCCTGGGCATACGGCGCAATTGTCTCTGTCGCTCCCAAAAAATATACCATCTGACGGGAAAACAGCATTCCGAACAATAGAAACAAAAGTCCGATTGTCCCAGCGGTAAAAAAAGCTGTCGCCGCCAACACACTGGCCCGCTCTTCCTCCCGATTCCCTAACGCACGCGAAATATTATTGCCGCTGCCCATCCCCAGAGTAAACCCTACTGCCTGAATCATCGCCATAGCAGAAAAAATTATTCCTACGGCTCCCGACGCACTGGTACCAATCTGACTGACGAAAAAGGTATCTGCCATATTATAGATCGATGTCACCAACATACTGATAATCGTCGGAACCGCCAGCCTTGGAATCAGCCGATTCACCGGCGTCTCAATCATCTGTTTGAATTTTTCTTCCTTTGTCATTATCTTTGCCACAGCTCTTCTCCTCCTCGTAATTCATAACAATCAAACCCATTATATCTGTCCGGAACAAGCTCCCAAAAAAAGTATCATACAGGGCAACACCATCACAACTCCCAGTAGCACCTCAATCAGAGCGATTCGTCTCCACCGCTTGCTTTCAGAATCTTTCTCTTGTTCTTTTGTCAGCTTTTTTAATCGCATATATCCCAGTCCCCCGCAGATAATCCCGCAGAAAGGAGCAATTGGGCAAAGAAACAAATAAACTACCCCGGTAAAAATCCCCAGAGATCGCATCAAAGGACTCTGCCGCAAAAAGGGAATATTAAAACACAAATACCAGAAAACAATGATAAAAAACATAACTTCAAAAAGTATCATACTAAACTTTAACGTTGTCTTAATTCGCTCCTCCGTCAAGTCGCTCTTTCTTTTTCCCATTCTGCTGCTTTTTTTCTTCAAGCTTCTTCACCTCTGTTTCTTACAATTTTTTTAGTACCCATGAATAGTATATCACATAAATCACGCCCTTTGTGATACTCGTCGCGGTAAGCGCCCACCAGATGCCATCCAGCCCCAGCCCCGTTCCCGTCAGCAGAATAGCCAGCGGAATCCGCGCCGCCGTAAACACAATCGTAATCACCGAACAAGACATCGTCTTTCCCAACCCCTGCAACGCCCCTACCGTTAATAATTCCACACACATCGGCATCTGGCCGATTCCCAGAATCACCAGATAGCTGATACCAATCGGAACTACATCTGCCTCCTGAATAAAGAGCCGAAAGATCGGCTCCGCTCCAAAAACCAGCAGGCAGGATGTAAAGGTTCCCCAGAGACCGATCACCAACAACGCCATCCAATAACTCTTCTTCACCCGCTCATAGAACCGCGCCCCAAAATTCTGTCCCGTAAAAGCATTCATGGCCGAGCCAAATCCTTCTGCCGTCATCCAGGAAATGCACTCCACCTGACCGCCAACCCTCTGAACCGCCACCGCAGCATCGCCCCAGGTCGCCACCATCCGTGTCAATACCATCGAAATACCCGAATATAACATGCTCTGCAAAGAAGAAGGCACTCCCAGTTTTAAAATCATTCGGAAATACTGCATATCGGTCCGCTTCCACAGACAAATCTTGTCAAACAATACCGTATCCCAAAAAGCCCGCCATACCATCACCAGAGTCACTACCATCTGCGCTGTCACCGTAGCCACTGCCGCCCCTGCTGCCTCCATCCGCGGGAACGGACCGACTCCGAAGATCAGCAGCGGATCCAGTATCATATTGATTACCAATCCAGTACTATTGGCCAAAAATGGCGTCCCGCTGTCGCCAATTGCTGTAAACAACCCAGTTAACATTTGATTCAAAAAAGAAAATACGATTAATCCGCCAGTAATCCGCAGATAAATCTGCGCGTCTCCGACGATTTTCTCACTGCTGAGACCAAAAAATCCAATTAATCTTCCAACAAACAGATTGACAATAAGGGCAAACATCAGTGCCAAAAAAAGCGTCAGCTGGAGAGATCCCCGCCCATACTCCACCGCCTCTTTGATTTCTCCTTCTCCTAGGCTATGCGCTACCTTGATCTGCCCGCCCATCCGCGCCAAGGTGACAATCCCAGAAGACAGCCAGGTATACATCCCGGCGGCTCCCACCGCTGTCACCGCCGCACTCCCCACCCGGCCAATCCATGCCATATCGGTCAAGTTATATGCCGTCTGTACCAGAGAAGTCGCCATGATCGGCAATGCCAGTCCTGTCAGCGAACGCAAAATTCTTCCATGTAATAAATCAATGTGACGTTTCATTTCTTTCCACCTCATATTTTAAAAGGTTCCTGCTGCCAGAAGTCTCCTTCCAGCAACAAAAACCTTTTCCTGCTCTCATATAAATAACCGGCAGCTGAAAATCTATCCCTCTGGCCTGCCTCAACAGACCACCGCTGACTGCCTTTATGCCTTTCCACACAAGTATTCATGGATCCCTTGCGCTCCATGCTTTCCTGCCTCCATTGCCAAAATCACGGTAGCTGCTCCGGTCACCGCGTCACCGCCGGCAAATACACCCGGACGAGAGGTCTGCCCATTCTCCATCTCCGCCACAATACATTTGCGGCGATTGACTTCCAGTCCTTCCGTAGTGGAAGCAATCAAAGGATTCGGAGAAGTGCCAAGGGACATAATCACCGTATCCACCTCAATCGTATAGTCCGAACCAGGAACTTCCACTGGACGTCTCCTGCCGGATTCATCCGGTTCTCCCAACTCCATCTTACGAACGGTCATCCCTGTAACCCACCCCTTTTCATTGGTCAAAATTTCCACCGGATTGGTCAACAGATGAAACTCTACTCCTTCCTCTTTGGCATGATGAACTTCTTCTACCCGGGCTGGCAGCTCCGCTTCGCTCCGACGATACACAATAAAAACCTCCGCTCCCAGACGCAGTGCTGTCCGGGCCGCATCCATGGCCACATTCCCGCCACCGACTACCGCCACCCTCTTACCCGCCACAATCGGTGTATCATAATCATCCCGAAATGCCTTCATCAGATTGCTGCGAGTTAGATATTCATTGGCTGAGAATACTCCATTGGCATTCTCACCGGGGATACCCATAAATTTAGGCAGCCCGGCACCCGATCCGATAAATACGGCTTCATACCCCTCCTCATCCATCAGTTCATCAATAGTCACTGATTTGCCGATAATCACATCCGTCTCAATCTTCACTCCTAACTTTTTGACATTCTCAATCTCCGTCTGTACTACAGTCTCCTTGGGCAGACGAAACTCCGGAATTCCATAAATCAGCACACCGCCCGGCTCATGCAAAGCCTCAAATATCGTCACATCATACCCCATCTTGGCCAGATCTCCGGCACAAGTCAGACCAGCCGGACCAGAACCTACCACCGCCACTCGTCTGCCATTCTTTTCTTTTGTCGCTTTGGGCACAAACCCATTTTCTCTGGACCAGTCAGCCACAAAACGCTCCAGCTTACCAATGGAGATCGGTTCTCCTTTTATTCCGCGAATGCATTGCCCCTCACACTGGGACTCTTGCGGGCATACCCGGCCACAGACTGCTGGCAATGCCGAAGCCTCAGCAATCACGTTCGCTGCCGCTTCAAAATCTCCCGCTTCCACTTCGCGGATAAACCCCGGAATATCAATGGAAACCGGACATCCCCCCATACATTTGGCGTTTTTACATTTCAGGCAGCGAGACGCCTCCGCCTGCGCCTCCTTGGCATTATATCCGTAACAGACCTCTTCAAAATTCGTCGCCCGCACCTTGGCATCCTGTTCCCGCACGGGTACTTTCTTTAACATGTCCATGACTGTTTTCCTCCGTCGCCTATTCCACTCATCCTCATTCTGATTTTCTGTTCAATCACACTGTCCACAACCGCCGTGATGCGTCTCGCCTTCCACAAGGCGCAACATGGCACGTCCTTCTTCCGTCTTGTAGATCTGTTGCCGTTTCATCGCTTCATCAAAATCCACCAGATGTCCGTCAAATTCTGGCCCGTCCACACAGGCAAACTTCACCTCACCGCCCACACTCAAACGGCAAGCACCACACATTCCGGTGCCATCCACCATCACCGGATTCATACTGACAATCGTCGGAAGTCCCAGCTCCTTTGTTAACAAGCTGACAAATTTCATCATAATCATGGGACCAATCGCCACACAGACATCATAATGTTGTCCCTGATTTTCTATCAAATCCCGAATTACCTCCGTCACCATACCCTTCCGGCCATAGGAACCATCATCCGTTGTTATGTACAAATTCTCTGCCACTGCTTTCATCTCTTCTTCCAGAATCAGCAAATCCTTCGTCTTTGCACCGACGATCACATCCACATCCATGCCATGCTCCCGCATCCATTTCACCTGTGGATATACCGGAGCCGTGCCGACCCCACCGGCTACAAACAGATATCTTCTGCCCTTTACCTCTTCAAAAGCTTCCTTTACAAATTCAGACGGTTGCCCTAAGGGACCCACAAAATCCTGAAAAGCTTCCCCTGCTTTCCGCTCTGCCATCCGCTGTGTCGAAGCCCCTACAATCTGAAATACAATTGTCACTGTTCCGGTTTCCCGATTATAATCGCAGATGGTCAGGGGAATCCGCTCCCCCTTTTCATCCATCTTTGCAATAATAAACTCTCCTGGCTGACAAGCCTTCGCCACCCGCGGCGCCTCAACTTCCATCAAAAAAATCTTCTCTGCCAACTTTTCGGCTCTCAAAATCCGGTACATTTCTGCCCTCCTGCTTTTCGTATCATTTCGTAACCATTCCGACACTGTCATCCTCACCAAGAATCAGCTCCTTGGCATAAGGCAATGTCTCCACCCAATCACAAAATTCATGCCATTCGTTCAGCTTATGATTTCTTCTAGCATAATAAATATTAACCAATGACTCATAATTCAAAGTACAGGTCCGCATCTGATTATAACTGGATGGCAAAAGCTGAATCAAATCATACCAGTCTTCCCGGCTCTTTGTATCCAGATATCGCAAACGAATCTGCTCTAGTCGTGCCACCACCATCTCCATGAACTCTCGCGTGGCATCTGTCATCCGCTCACAGCTAAAATCCGCCATCTCAAACGTCTTCTTGTGAATCCGATGCATCGTGCTAGTAGAGTTCGCCACGGTTGCCACTTTATAAGTATCATATTCCTTCCACCAATACAAAGGAGCCGTAATATCCACTGACACAAAAATCTGCCGGATAAATTTCCGGTGATCGCTCCCGGCCCTCCGCAGCCTCCCTGCCAGATCCAGATCATTCGGTCCCAGCACATATCTGCCTTCTTCATCATAGCCACTATCCATCCGGTTCCAGCTATTCAGCGGATTCCTGGCTCCCCGCATAGCATTCTCCAGATTCATTACACTGGTACGTTCCAATCGTATCATAATATCCCTCCAGCACGGTCTGTCCTGACGCTCAATCGTTTATCTCTCCCAACTTCTTCACCAAAGCATGGAAAGAACGTAGAACCTGTTTTTTATTATAGCGAAACCCTTTGCTTCTGACAAGCCCCAATTCCCGGCTTTCCTATTCCTTGTCCCAGATCCGGACCCATCTTTCATACCTATCCTCTGACAGCATCAACCGATACAGTCGTTCTAACTCACCGGACACATCCACCTGCCGCTCTGATAGAGGCAGATATAGAATCTCAAAATCCACTCCAAATACCCGAGAGCGTACCCCAGATCGCACACAGCCATTTTTTTCATAGAAACGGATCCTCCGGGTTCTTAACGCAATTTCTGACTCGTTCTTTGCACTCTCCAGACTTTCGCATTCCAGCAATATCCCCTTTTTTTGTCTGTAAAACCGCCTTAGTTCCTCCAGACACCGGCTCCCATGACCATCCCCCCGCCACTCCTCGCAGACAGCCAGATAATCCATCAAAAGATAGCCTTTTTCTGGATCTTTCACCGAGAATGCATATGCTGTCATCCGATCCTCCTCATAAAATCCCAGACAGTCATAGCTTCCTTTCTCCCACATATGGATAATCGCTGTCAAGGGCTTTAATTCACTTTTCGGAAAATCTCTCTTCATCCGTTTCTCATAAACTTCTGCAATCTCCTCAGCTTCCAGCCCCCGAAATTCCTGCTTTTGATTTTCCATGCCATTTTCTGTCCTTCCTTGTTCTTTTTCTTAAATGATGATATACTATTTTATTATGAAGAAAACCATCTTTTCGCAACTTCGCGATCTGCCAGAAACTACCATCGACCATATTCTGTTTTCTTGTGGCATTTTTCTGGCCGTCACAGAGTTATACAAACAATTATTTCTTTTTTATATTATCAATCATCAGAGCTATGACTGGTGGTTTTTCCCTTTTCAGCTCTGCAGTCTTCCCATGTATCTGTGCCTGATGATCCCTTTTCTGTCCACTGGACGCCTAAAAAACGCCCTCTATACCTTTATGCAGAATTATAGCCTGATGGGTGGTATCGCCGCACTGATTGTACCAGAAGGCTTTTGTCATATTCACTGGACGCTTACTCTCCACGGATATCTGTGGCATTGCCTGCTGATCCTGATTGGCCTGCTGATCATCATCAATGAACGCGCTGACCTAAGTCGTCACGGATTTTTAGACACGATTCCTTGTTTCGCCTTTTTTTGCTGTATCGCCACGATCATCAATGTGCTAGCGCCGGGCCATGGAAGAGCTGATATGTTCTACATCTCTCCCTACACCCCCAGTTCTCAACCGATTTTTCATAGCCTGGCCCTGCATTGGGGCATTCAGATAGCCAATCTGCTCTATCTGCTCACTCTCCTCACCGGGGCCGCTATCCTCCACGGGATTCTCTACCGCATCAGAGCTGCTTTCTCATGACCATTACATGCAATGTCATTTAGATAATAAAATGAGGAAATCAGCCAAGGAAAAGGGGAGAGAAGCAACAAAAAATCATCTGCGATATTTTGACTTTGCAGAGATTTAGAAGTCCTTAAATCCCTGAATTTGGCGTTGAAACGAAAAGATACACTGTCTGAGCGGAGCGAGTTTGTATATTTTCGTTTTTAGCAAAAGTCAGGGGTTTTAGGAATTCTTAATCTCGAAACCGGAAAAAGGAGCAGATGATTTCTTGTTACTTTTCTCCCCTCTTCCTTGGCATACCTTTCGTCACTACTTATCTGAAGACATTGCCATTATATATTCACCTTTTCTATCCGTTCTGCTGCTGCCAACCCCCGCCGAATAATATATTCATATTCCGGCTCTATCTGCGCCCCTTCTTCTATATGAAATTCGCGATTATCTAAAAAGGCGTTCGACAACTGATAGATATAAGTATCCCCGTCTATATGCTCCCTTCCCCTATGTTCCTTTGCCATCTGCTCTCCTTGCAGCCGCATCTCCATAGTGTCTTTTTCCCTTCCTAAAGTCAGCTCTGTCAAGACTCCAAGCATCATTGCAAAATGCTCCTCATCCCAGGCAGACAAATACATACATTTGCACAATCCTTTGCTGAAAAACGGATAATTCTCATAACAATCCAGAAGCTCTTTAAAACGTGTTCGATGGCCGGAATTTTCAAACAATCTTCCTTCATCCAGTTCCTGAATACACCGTTCTTTAAAATTCATCCCTCAACCCCCTCTTTTCTGGCTATTTGTCTCCGAACCGCCACATAACATATTGTATGTGCCAAAAATGTAATCGCCCATGACACAGGATAGGAGATATACAAAGTAGGCAATGTACGACTTATAGAAAATACGGTAAAAATCCATACTACCCGAAACGCACAAGCGCCTGTCAAAGATACAAACATTGGCAACAAAGAACAGCCGACTCCCCGCAGCGCTCCTACCATAACCTCCATCATTCCACACAAAAAATAAGGTCCGCAAACCAAACGCAGGCGGTTGATCCCATATTCAATCACCCGAGCATCCGACGAATAAATCCCCAATAACTGCGTCCCCAAGAGTACTCCGCCGATCCCCATCACCAAACCTATCAAAATCACTAATCCCTGACAATACCACTCAATCATTGTCATTCTTTTAAAATTTTTCGCTCCATAATTCTGACTAGTAAAGCTCAGAGCCGTCTGATATACCGCATTCATGGAGGTATAGACAAAGCCTTCAATATTAGAGGCTGCCGTATTACCTGCCATCGCCACCGAACCAAAAGAATTGACAGATGATTGGATCAGTACATTGGAAATCGAGAAAATCGCCCCTTGTAGTCCAGCCGGAAGACCAATTCTGGCAATCGCTGCCACTTTGCCCTTCACCAATTTAAGACAACGCAGGCGCAAACGATATGGCGCATCAGAAACAGCCAGACAGCGAATAATCAGTGCCGCTGAAATACATTGAGACAACACCGTAGCCAGAGCTACTCCTGCCACCCCCATATGGAGCTGAATGACAAAAAAAAGATTCAAAATCACATTGACTATTCCAGCCAGCAAAAGGTAGTAAAGCGGTCTTCGAGTATCTCCCACTGCCCGCAGAATGGCACTTCCAAAATTGTAAGCCAGCGTTGCCGGCATTCCCACAAAAAAGATCTGCATATAAAGCACCGATAGTGGCAAAACATCTTCTGGCGTTCCCATTAGCTCCAGCAAAGGTGCGGCTAGCAAAGTTCCCACGGCAATCAGCACGACACCACCGATAACTGACAACATCATCGCTGTGTGTACGGTCTCTTCCAAATCTTTCATTCGATGTGCTCCAAAATATTGTGCCACTAACACATTAGCTCCCACCGAAAGCCCAATAAACACATTGACCAGCAGATTGATCAATGAACTGGTAGACCCTACCGCTGCCAGGGATTCGCTCCCAGCATAACGGCCTACCACAATGATATCCGCGGCATTGAACAATAGCTGTAGAATTCCCGATAACATCAGCGGTACCGCAAATACCACCAATTTTGAAAAAAGAGGTCCGCTGCACATATCCAATTCATACGCTGTTTTGGATTTCTTTCGTAACTCCATTTCCTTTCACCTCTGCATTTACGATATTATTCAGTCATAGCAAAATGGTATTTTGTGATGTAACAAATGCGGCCGGTTTCCCAGCCGCATTCCATACCATATATCCTTGTTCTTTCGCCTGTTCTGCACCTTTTATCGTACAGACTTGTCTGAACTGCCACTACTATATCACAATTCTCATTTTATGGCAATGGATATTTTGTAGTGATTGGCATTCTCGTTATAACATAATATATTTTACCACAAACAGCAATGCCAATATATACATCAGTGGACTAATTCTCTTTTTTGCTCCATTTCCCGATACCAGATTCACCACTACATAAGAAATCACTCCCATAGCAATCCCCTCGGAAATGCTGTACATAAATGGCATGGCAATGATAGCAATATATGCAGGAATCGCCTCTGTATAATCGGCAAAATCAATTTTAGTAATCGAGGTCATCATCAAAAAGCCCACAATCACCAATGCCGGCGCCGTAGCAAAGGACGGAATAGCCAGAAAAATTGGCGACAAAAACAGAGAAAGTCCAAACAGAACGGCAGCCGTAACAGCCGTAAGTCCGGTTCTTCCACCTTCTGCTACCCCAGACGCACTCTCCACAAAAGTCGTGGTAGTCGAAGTCCCCAGCACAGCTCCTATCGAAGTACCTATGGCGTCTGCCAGCAAAGCCCCGCGAATCCGTGGAAGCTTTCCTTCTTTGTCCAGCATATCTGCCTTCGAAGCCACCCCAATCAGTGTTCCCAACGTATCAAACAAATCCACAAATAAAAAGGCAAACATCACCACAAAAAAATCCAATGTCAAAACTCCCTTAAAATCCAATTGCATCAAAGTGGGAGCCAGACTGGGAACTGAAATTCCACCAGAAAAATCCGGTAGTAAACTATAGCACCCCAGTTCTGGATTCACTTGGTAAAGCCCGGTTAGCTGGCATAAAATCCCCAGAATCCAAGTAATGAGAATTCCCCAGAGAATATTACCTTTTACCTTTTTGATCAGAAGAATCCCTGTAAGCAGGATTCCAACCAACGCCAACAACACCGTAATGCCCTCGCTAAAGAAAGTTCCTGCCTCCGCCGAACCTTTAAAGGAATAAAGAGACACTAACGTAGCGCTGTCCACCACAATTTTGGCGTTCTGCATACCGATAAAAGCAATAAAAATCCCAATTCCCACCGATACGGCATGTTTTAAATTCATGGGAATCGCATTGAAAATCGCCTCCCGCACATTAGTCAGCGAAAGAACGACAAAGATAATACCCTCAATAAACACAGCAGCCAACGCGGTCTGCCAGGAATATCCCATCTGTAACACTACTGTATAAGCAAAATAGGCATTAAGCCCCATCCCTGGTGCCAACACAAACGGATAATTAGCAAAAAACACCATCAAAAGCGTCGCAATCATCGACGCTAGCGCCGTAGCGGTAAATATCGCCCCGCTATCCATCCCCGTTGCACTTAAGATATTTGGATTAACTGCCAGAATATACGCCATTGTCATAAAAGTCGTAATACCAGCCAAAATCTCCGTCCTCACATCGGTATGATTTTCCTTCAAATGAAACACTTTTTCCAGACTCATAAAAATTCCCCCTTTTGTTAATCACTTTTCATTTTCTCTATGTATATATGGAACCTGCATAGCGAAACAGACGTATTCTCTTCTGCTTCCTCCTTTCCCATCATATATACCGATATATTAACAATGCCACTGCCACTCCAATGATACTCGCTAATGTAATCTTAATCGACAGACCAAAGGTGATCACCAACATTCCTAAATTCAAGACCAACGGACTGTCCAGTCCAAATGATTGTCCAAAATTCAACCAGGATAACCAAGAAATGCCATCGGCAAGGCTACCTAAAAATCCTCCCAGAACAATTCCCGTCAGCAAAAGGATCAACAAAATCCAAAAATTCTTGTTATTCATCTCATCCTCACTTTTTCATCCTTTTCCCAAATCAATTCTGCCAATCCTGCATCTGTCAATATTTCTGATATTTCCCATAAAAACATAAAAGTCCTTTGATTCTTCAAAGGACTCCTGACAGCTGCTGACGGGAATCGGACCCGTGACCTCCGCACTACCAATGCGACGCTCTACCGACTGAGCCACAGCAGCATCT
>JAAWNY010000110.1 GCA_022799175.1 Lachnospiraceae bacterium
AAAGTCAGGGGTTTTAGGAATTCTTAATCTCGAAACCGAAAAAAGGAACAGACCATTTTCCATGGCTTCTCTCCCTGCTTCCTTGGCGTACCTTTTGTCACTACTTAATCTAAGTAAAATTGACAAGAGTATAAGAAATTTTATATAAAAATAAACATTGCACAAAATATATATCTGTGCGAAAATAGAGACATAAAATATCTGGCCTCCATCACTATTGTGTTGGTTTAGTCCAGATCTTTCTGTTTTTAATAAGCCCTAATGAAAGAATGGTGCAGTAAAACAGAAAAAAGAACATAATACACGATGGAGCAACGGATTTGCCTCAATGATCTGGCAAAATGGATTGCGGGCGAAGAAAAAAGCAGGCATCGAGATGACAGGAGGAATATATGAAAGGTTATGGAAAGTATGCAAAGCCCTATCTCCATGCATTTATTATCGGACCTTGTCTGATGATACTGGAGGTATTAGGGGAAATTATGCTGCCGAAGTTGATGTCGTTGATTGTCAATCATGGAGTGGCAGAACAGGATTTTGGATATATTCTGCGGATTGGATTTTTGATGGTAGGGGTGGCATTTTTGATGGCGTTGAGCGGCATTGGCGGCGCTTATTTTTCTGCAAAAGCATCGATTTGTTTTACGAGTGATTTGCGCAGAGATCTGTTTGCTAAAGTACAACAGTTTTCTTTTCAGAATATCGATGATTTCAGCACAGGATCATTGGTGACGCGGCTGACGAATGATATTCAGCAGGTACAGATGGTTATGATGCTGATTCTCCGTTTGGCGCTGCGGGCGCCAGGAATGTTGATCGGGGCTTTTATCATGGCCTTTATTATGAATTATCAGTTGGCAATGATAATTTTGGTGGTGATTCCTGTGCTGGGATGTGTGATTGCGGCGATTCTGATTACCGCTTATCCTAGATTTGGCGTGATGCAAACGAAATTGGATCGGCTAAATTCCGGGATTCAGGAGGCATTGGTCAATGTGCGGGTGATTAAGTCCTTTGTGCGGGAAGATTTTGAGAGGGAACGGTTTCGGGTGGCGAATGAAGATCTGCAGAACAACAGTCTGCGGGCCTTGCGGATTGTTATTCTGACGATGCCAGTGATGATGTTGGCAATGAATGTGACAACGTTGGCAGTGGTATGGTACGGCGGGAATCTGATCATCGGTGGCAGGATGCTGGTGGGAGATCTGACAGCCTTTACTACCTATATTGTACAGATTTTGATGTCGCTTATGATGTTATCCATGGTATTTTTGCAGAGTTCACGGGCCATGGCTTCGGTAAAACGTATCAACGAAGTGATGCGAACGGAGATCCGCCTGACTGATCGGGATGCCGGTCAAAAGGAAAAGCGAGTGACTATGGGTAAGGTGGAATTTCGCGAAGTTTCTTTCCGATATGGCAAAGAAGAAGGGGATGAGGTGCTGGCAAACATCAGTTTTACGGCGAAACCGGGGCAGGTAATTGGTATTATTGGAGCTACTGGCAGTGGCAAGAGTTCGCTGGTACAATTGATTCCGCGGCTTTACGATGTGACGGCGGGGGCGGTGCTGGTGGACGATGTGGATGTGCGCGAATATTCACTGAAAAATTTGCGGGATGGCGTGGGAATGGTGTTGCAGAAAAATGTGCTCTTTTCAGGGACAATTGAGGAGAATCTGCGGTGGGGCAATGAAGCTGCCACAGAGGAGGAGATACGTAGTTTTTCAAAAGCGGCGCAGGCGGACAGTTTTGTCGATGCTTTTCCAGAAGGGTATAATACAGATATGAGTCAAGGCGGCGTTAACGTTTCGGGAGGACAGAAGCAGCGTTTGTGTATTGCAAGGGCACTTTTAAAGCAGCCTAAAATTTTGATTTTGGACGATTCCACCAGTGCGGTAGATACGGCTACAGAAGCGAAGATTCGGGAATGTTTCCGCACAACGTTGAAAAATACCACCAAAATTATCATCGCGCAGCGAATCGGTTCTGTGGAAGAAGCAGATATGATTCTAGTGTTGGATGAGGGCCGAATCATCGGTAGAGGACGGCACGAGGAGCTGCTGGCATCCTGTGAAGCCTATCAGGAGATCTATGATTCCCAACGGGACAGAGAGCAGGAGGTGAGTGCATGAATCGTAAGGAAAGGCTAGAACATCTGAAAAAACGCTATGGCAGAAAGAGTGAGGCGGGTCATTTTGGCGGGCTAGGCCCTGGAAGGCCAGGACCGGGAGTCGGTGGACCGGAGCGGGGCAGACACCCAAAGGGCGGACATCCAAAACACAGCATGGGGACGATTTGCCGACTTTTGGGTTATCTGGAAGGAGATAAGTTAAAGTTATTTCTGGCATTTATCTGCATCATTCTGAATACGTTGGGAACACTTCTCGGTTCCTATCTATTACGGCCGATTATCAATACGTATATTGTGCCAATAGACGGCAGTCGCGGAGATCCGGCAGGATTGGCAGGAGCCTTGGCGCTGATGGCGTTTATTTATCTGGTGGGAGTGGGAGCCAACTATCTGCAGGCAAGGATTATGTTGACAGTGGCGCAGACGGCGCTGCGAAGGCTGCGCACCGATTTGTTTGGGAAACTGCAAAGTTTTCCTGTACGTTTTTATGATACCAACAGCAACGGAGATTTGATGAGTCGTTTTACTAATGATGTGGATACCGTGGGCATGATGCTGAGCAATACATTGGTGCAGTTGTTTGCTGGGATTTTAAGCATTATCGGGACGATGTTTTTGATGATTTATACCAATACCTGGCTGACTGTTATAACATTGGTGATGATTCCGCTGATGATGAAGGCCGGAGGGGCGGTGGCGAAAAGGAGCCAAAAGTATTTTTCGGCACAACAGGCTTCTCTGGGAGCTGTCAATGGCTACATTGAAGAGATGATTACTGGACAGAAGGTGGTGAAGGTCTTCTGCCATGAGGAGACGGCGCAAGAGGAATTTGATTTGTTGAATCAAGACTTGCAGGACAATCAGATCCGCGCTCAGTTTTTCGGCGGAATTATGGGGCCGGTTATGGGAAATTTAAGCCAGGTAAATTATTCTTTGACTGCCTGCATCGGTGGACTTTTGTGTATTTTCCGTAATTTTGATGTCGGCGGACTGACCGTATTTCTGAATTTTTCCCGGCAATTTTCCCGGCCGATCAATGAAATTTCGATGCAGATCAGTCATGTGTTTTCCGCATTGGCCGGCGCGGAGCGGGTGTTTGCAGTGATGGATGAAATGCCGGAACCAGTGGATGACATAGATGCGGTGGAGCTTAAGCCAATGGCAGGACATGTGGTGTTGGATCAGGTGACTTTTGGCTATGATCCGGAACAAGTAATCCTAAAGGATATCAGTTTGTATGCGAAGCCGGGGCAGAAGATAGCCTTTGTGGGCTCCACAGGAGCAGGAAAAACAACAATCACTAATCTGATCAACCGGTTTTATGATATTCAGGGCGGCACGATCACCATCGACGGGGTGGATATCCGCCATATCCGGCGAGATAATCTGCGGGAGAACATTGCCATGGTGTTGCAAGATACGCATTTATTTACCGGAACGGTGATGGAAAATATCCGCTATGGCCGGTTAGACGCCACAGATGAGGAAGTGATCCAGGCGGCAAAAACAGCGTCGGCCCATTCTTTTATCAATCGTCTGCCTCAAGGTTATCAGACGATGCTAGAAGGTGACGGGGCAAATTTAAGCCAAGGGCAGCGGCAATTACTAAATATTGCCCGTGCGGCGATCTCTCATGCTCCGATTCTGATTCTGGACGAGGCGACAAGCTCGGTGGATACACGGACGGAGAAACATATCGAGCATGGGATGGATCGGCTGATGGCTGACAGAACTACGTTTGTGATTGCCCATCGTCTGTCCACGGTGCGCAATGCCAATGCGATTATGGTATTAGAGCATGGGGAGATCATCGAGCGGGGAGATCATGAGGAGTTGGTGGCGCAAAAAGGGCGGTATTATGAGTTGTATACAGGATTAAGTGAGTTGGAATAAAAAGAATATTTTGGGAGAGGAAAGGACGGGAACATGTGATGAATCCGATCTGGGTAGTGGGAATGGGACCCGGTGGTGAGGCGCAAATGACCCTACAGGCGCGGGAAGTGTTGGCGGACTGTGATGTGATTGTGGGCTACACGGTTTATGTGGAGTTGCTGAAAAAACTATTGCCGGACAAAGAGTATCGTACCACACCAATGAGGCAGGAGGTAGAGCGTTGCCGAATGGCTTTTGAGGAGGCAAAAAATGGAAGCAAGGTGGCAATGGTGTGTAGCGGGGATGCCGGTGTTTACGGAATGGCCGGACTCATGTTGGAGTTAACCGAGGAATATCCGGACTGTTTGCTGGAAATCGTGCCGGGAGTGACAGCAGCTTTGGCGGGGGGAGCTCTTTTGGGAGCGCCGTTAGGACATGACTTTGCGGTGATTAGTTTGAGTGATTTGCTGACGCCCTGGGAGATGATTGAGAAGAGACTACGATTAGCAGCGCTAGCGGATCTGTCTCTTTGCATTTACAATCCGTCGAGCAAAAAGCGGGCTGATTATTTGCAGCGGGCTTGTGATATCCTGCTGGAGGTGATAGAAGAAGAGCGAGTCTGTGGTTTAGCAGTTTTGATTGGCCGGGAGGGAGAGCACGGGGAAATACTGACATTAAGAGAGCTGCGGGAGCGACAAGTGGATATGTTTACCACCGTGTTTATCGGAAATTCTCAGACCAGAAAGTGCGGTGGGAGAATGGTGACGCCGCGAGGGTATCGAATCGTTGTTTGATAGGAGAATAAGGAGAGGAGGTACACAAAAGGATGGAGCAATATTATCGTCAACAGCTGGAATGTCTATGTAAGAATGTGCACGGGTTGAATGTGGCGGCCATGGAGGAAAGCCGCCGTCATTGGGATGGCATTGCCAAACCTCTTAGCGGTCTGGGACTGCTAGAGGAGATGATCACGAAGCTTTCCGGAATTCGTGGGACAAAGGAGATTTCATTGGATCGCAAGGGAGTGGTGATTTTCTGCGCTGATAATGGGGTGGTGGCGGAGG
>JAAWNY010000111.1 GCA_022799175.1 Lachnospiraceae bacterium
GAGATTAAGAATTCCTAAAACCCCTGACTTTTGCTAAAATCGAAACGAAAATATACAAACTCGCTCCGCTCAGACAGTGTATATTTTCGTTTCAACGCTCAATTCAGGGATTTAAGGACTTCTAAATCTCTGTAAAGTCAAAATCCACAGACCATTTTCTATTACTTCTCTCCCCTACTTCTTGGCGTACCTTTTATCACTACTTATCTAAATGACATTGGGCTTCTCATTCTGATCTTTCTGGTGCGTGTCATTGTCAGCATCAGGGAAATCTGGTGGGGGGATGACGGCATTGCAGATGTTTTTCTCAAACTGTTGATTCTTATTGTAATCATTTTCCCAATCAACTTTTGAATTTCCTGGGATTTTATGTCCCTGAATCTGATTCTGAACCAAAACTGCGATCCGGTAACCTATGTTCAGGAGATGCGACAGATGTTTCTGCGCGTTGTGGCAGGGGAAACAGAACCAGAGGAATGGGAAAAATGGTGGAAAGCAATAAGGCTGAGCTGGAAGAGGTCCTGACTCGGGGAGACTGGGGGCGGATGATGCCTGCCCTGTGGAGTGCAAACTACTACTGGATGGCAAAGACCCAGAGCGGAGTTGCCTACTATTTTCATGTCCAAGGGCGTCCGGTGAAGACCTCAGGTTATTATGAGGAAAAAGCAAAGGAAGAGGAGATTTGTGACAGACAGAAAGCCATAGATGAATATCACAGAGATATGGCTTTTGTCAGGCAGCTTTGGGAGGAATATTTGGAGCGGCATCCGACAGAAGCCATCACTTTTGATTGGAAAAGATTATTGGGAACGCCACCTGGACAGAAACCGGCGAAGATTTTCGGCTATAAAAACGCAAGAACAACGCAGCAGTGGAAAGAGTGTGGGAAAGAACTGAAACTGCGCTTAAAGGAGAATCTGCAGGCAAAGATTGCTCCTGTCACAAAGGCATACGGTATGAAAAAAGCAGGTCCCAAAACTTTTGTGCGGGAAAAGAACGGTCTGGTATCCCGGATTCAGTTTATCGGTTATTTCAGGGGTGGCGGATATGAGGCTATGATCGGTTATCTTTGCCCCATATATGCCATACAGTACGGAATTTTAGGCTTGCCGGGCCATATCTGCCAGGGGGAGAGCTTTCAAAGGATGCATAAAGACTGGGGTGTGATCCAGTATGGCATGGAAGCGGTAGATGCTGCTATGGTGGAACGTATCAACAGAAAATTTGATGATATCTTGCTCTTCCTGGCCGATGGCGTGCTGCCAGAGTGGCAGAAGATCGACAGCCTAGAGACCTACTTTGCAAAAGAGCGCCGGGATTACTTGAAAGCCACAGAGAAAGGCCCAAACGATCCGAGAACTGGCCGGCCTATGTGGAATCTGGATGCGGAGGGAAAACCAGATCCCTGGAGAGCGGATGACTATCTGCTTGGTGTATGGGATCTGCTAACCGGAAAGGAAACGAAAGAATGCAATTCGGAAGACGTATGAGGAAGTATGTCGGTTCATGCGATATTATCACGGCCTGGCCAAAAAGACGGAAAGGAATGGATGACAGGAGGATTTGCAAAAATGCAGCAAGTCATACCAAAGGACTGTGTTCCCCACAAATTTGAGACGGAAGAAAGGCAGAGCCTCGATGAGAGAAGCGAGAAATAGAATGACTGGAGAAAGAGCTGCACGATGATGACGGGCCTTGTGTTTACAGGGTCGTACCGGAGACAGGTGGTTTATTATGACGAGGAAACCGGATTTGGACTGAATCTGAATAGAAACCCAACATGGAAGTGCGGATGAAGCTGATCAAAATGCTAGTTCGTTTCCGTGTGCCGGGAATGCCAGGATTTAAAGGGAAAAGAAGAAGTGCTGGATTATTTTCTGAATTATTTTTCTACAGAGAAAGATCCCACATTGTTGATCTATGCCGTCTAGGGTACGGAGGATGTGAAAAACCAGCAACTACAGAAGCTCTATGTGAAACTGCTGAACAAGCATAGAACTCACGAAAATGCCAAGTTCGACTATAAGGGCAGCCAGATGGTCTTAAGGGGCGGCTTCTGTTTGGGAGCCAGCACACCGGAGGGGCAGCTTGCCAGTAATTTGATGCGGCAGTTTGACTATTTTGATCTGGATTATCGGGGAGGTTGGAAATTTCTGATGGATGAGAAAAGATGGAGAGAATGGGAGGAGAAAATATGATGTTGGAATTTGCTTCGAATACTTATATGTTGGAATATCAGGACGGAGCTTACCTCTGCAATGACAAGAAACGGGTGGAAGCGCCTCTGAATTTAGATACTCTTGAGGCAGCTGTCAGGCAATGCCCAAAGCTTCAACAGGTTTTATTGGAGGATGCCCCGTTTGGCAATCAGTGTTTTCCAGTTTTGGCAAGGATTCCCAGGCTGAATATGTTGTCTCTGATGCGTGGCAGGCAGATTACCGGACATGGACTGGAGCTATTGAAAGACCTTCCTCTGAAGAATCTGTTCCTGCAGCGGACGTCTTTAGACGATGAGGGACTAGCTCAGGCTGCGCAGATTAAAAAACTGGAAAATATTTATATAGCTGCCTGTCGTCATGTTACCTTTGAAGGACTGCTGGCGGTTTCCTGGCGGGACAGGCTGCGGGTCAATGATACAGACAGGCATGATGACGAGGGGCTGGCGGGATTGTTTACAAAGGCGGAGCGCAAGTCCTATGAAGATGCCCGTACCTATAAAACTATGAAAAATCGAATTTTATTGGACAATCCCGAATTACAGGCTCCCATTCATGCTCTGCGAGAATTTTTTGACGATATGAATCGCTGGGAGTGGATGGCAGAACAAAAAGGGCACGGTGATCAGGCGGAGATTGATGCGCTGTTTGCCAGAAGGGTGAGCTGGTCTCCTCTTCCTGGCTGGCGCCCCGTGCATCTTTCCTGGAGAAGAGGCGGGACGTATACAGATCATCATTTGATTACTGGTGAACGGGTCACAAAAAGCAAATTCTGGCTTTACGCGGAACAGGATATTTTTTACTATCGTTATTTGATGCGTTTGATTGATGATAAGTGGATGATTGACAATGCTCAGTGGTGCCAGAATGGGCGCTGGTCATTCTGTGGGTTGTGATGGAACGCTAACCAGAGGTGAGAGATACTTGAAAGGAAAATAATGAAAAATGGCAAGAAAAAATATTTTTGAGATTTTAGCAGAAAAAGTAGATATACAACAATAGTTTGAGAAGATAGAAGAATTTTTGTCGGAATATTTAATATATAATGATTCTTTAGAAAAGGTAATAGATAAATATTGCATTCGTGATTGGAAATTTAGAGGAAGATGTACGAATTGCGGTGATGTAAGGAAGCGACTGTCTATTACATATTATGATATCAAGCTCTTTCATGGAAATCAAAATATTGTTCTAAATTATTTAGAACATATAGTAAATCTTATATGGCTTTGTAATACTAAATATTTGGAGGAGTGGGATGATTTTGATGCAAAATATCAGTATTTACAGGAAAATGTGACATGTCTTATTTGAGGATTTGGGTTATGAAACAAAAATCCTCGAAGATGAGGAAAGAGTATTGCTGTTAGAAAAGAACGCAGCGGCTACAGCAGTGGCAGAAATTACGCCCTCGGAGATTTCTAATAAAATAATTGAGTATAATCATTTTTTGCTTAAAGGAAATATAGAAGAAAAGTGAAAAATTTTATTGGTGTTAGCAGACAAATTTGAACCAGTGAAAAATGAGTTGAAAAAAGTGGATGCAATTTTAGAAGATCCGCAGAAGAAAGTACCGATGCAGAGGCAAAAGACGTGGCAGGTACAGGTGGCGACCTGTTTTCTATCGAAACCGTACAGGAATATCCCACTACACACGAGCCGCTTTTGGATTTTGCATATGAGGAAAAAGCAGATAATGCCAGACCGAAGCTTGCGGCACAGATTGAGGATATTGACAGCTATGACGTGATTTTCTTAGGGTTCCCTAATATGGAGCAAGGTTTTGAGAGTGTATTGTGTGCATAGCGTTTAAAAATAGTAGAAAATAGGAACTGTATACACAAATGGTAAGATAAGAAATAAGAAAGACTGCGTTGTAAATAAGATAGGCAAAAATGGAAACAATAGGATAGAGGTGTCTGCATAGAATGGATCAAGAAGTAAAAAATATATCGCCTGTCGCTGAAAAGAAGCTGGAACAGGTAGCAAAATATACAGCAAAGAACAGTGTCTTCACTTCGCTCTTCCGGGAGCCGAAATATCTTCTGCAGTTATATCAGGCACTGCATCCGGAAGACCATGAGGCAACGGAGGACAGCATCAAAAATGTGACGATCACAAATGTACTGCTGGACCAGTATTATAATGATGTCGATTTTCAGATCGGGGAGAAGATCGTCATACTGGCAGAGCAGCTGGAGCATCAATATCGTGGTACGATGTCTGTTATATCTTGCCCAGACTTATCAGGAGTATTTTGAGAGCACAAAACAGAATGTATATGGGAGTAAAAAACTGGGGCTTCCAAAACCGGAGATGTATGTCATATTCACTGGAAACAGGAAGTCGAGGCCGGAATACCTGTATCTGTCAAAGGAGTTTTTTGACGGGGATGACAGTGTGCTTGATGTAAAGGTCAAAATGATCTATGATGGAAAAGAGGGAGATATCATAAATCAGTATGTGGCCTTTACAAAGATATATAATGGACAGGTGAAACTGCATGGAAGGACCAGGGAAGCGGTTCTGGAAACGATTCGTATCTGCAAGGATCAGAATGTACTGAGCGAGTATCTGTCAGGGCGTGAAAAGGAGATTGTGGATATTATGATGACATTGTTTAATGAGGAATATATTTTAAAGACTTATGTGGAAAGTAGGGAAAAGGAAGCATTCGAAAAAGCCAAAATAGGAA
>JAAWNY010000112.1 GCA_022799175.1 Lachnospiraceae bacterium
AAAATATACAAACTCACTTCGCTCAAACAGTGTATATTTTCGTTTCAACGCCAAATTCAGGGATTTAAGGACTTCTAAATCTCTGCAAAGTCAAAATTCCGCAGACGGTTTGTCGTTGGTTCTCGCCTCATTTCCTGGACTAGACTTCTCGTTTCCTTATCTAAATGACATTGGGACGGCGCCTAACGATGGAACGGTTCTGAGCGGGAATTGCCAGGCTTTAAGAGAAGATTGTCAGCAGAAGTTCTCGCAGTTCTTTGAGGTTGCCGGTCCGGTACAGTTGCGCTTTATATTGTTTGGTTCCCTTTCGCTTTTTCATGGCATAGGAAATCAGCTTTCGCATATAAACCAGGGTGAAGCTCTCATCATAATAGGTACTTGCCAGCTCCATTTGTTCCAAAAGAATATCCAGAATCGTCCGGTTGCAGGGCTTTCTGGTCAACTCGCTGAAAATAAAGGGGTTTTCCAAGGCATACCGAGCGATCATGATGCCGTCTGCTCCCGTTTGTTCCATCATTTTTTGTGCGTGAGCAGCAGAAAAGATTCCGCCGTTAGCAATTACGGGAATGGATACAGCAGCTTTGGCCTGAGAAATCTCTTGATAATAGGGAGTACCTTCGTACATCATGCTGCGGCTGCGCCCGTGGATGGTAATCATATCTGCGCCAGAATCCTCACACATGCGGGCAAATTCTGCGGCAAACATTTCCTTCTCTTGGATACCGGTGCGGCATTTAACCGATATCCGTTTTCCACTTTTTTTGCAGGCGCGGATAATGGCGGAAGCCCGGGGCATATCCAGCATCAGGGCGCTTCCCTCTCCACTCTTAAAGACATTGGGGACTGGACAGCCCATGTTGATATCGATGAGATCAAAGTCTTCCAATAAGGGACTTTTTGCCATCTCTTCCATGACTGCCGGAGAGCCACCTAGAAGTTGTACTGCTTTGATCGGTTCCTCTCTTGTGGTGAATAACAAAAGCTTGTTGGCGCGGTCCTGGTATTTTAAGGCATTGGCACTGACCATCTCCGTAAAACACAATCCGGCTCCTAGTTTGTAGGCCAATAGGCGGAATGGATAGGAAGTGTATCCGGCCAAAGGAGCCATCAGAACATTGGAGGATAACAAAAGACCACCGATTCGCAATTTTTTTATTTCCATCATTGGGTTTTCTCCATGAATTTTTGTGCTTTCTATGATTTTTATTTTATATGATTTGGGGAATTTAGGCAATAGGCACTGGAACGCTTCCTTCTCGGAATGGTCTGCCTATTGAAAATAACAAACAATTATTTTATAATCAGATGTATAAATTTAGACTTGTGGAGAATGTATGATGAACCGTTTTGATCATGATTTTTGGGCGTTTTTAGATTCCTTAGTTAATGATTCCGAAATCGTTATCGACAGACCGAAAGGAACCGCACATCCCCAGTATCCCAATTTTATTTATAAGGTTGATTATGGATATTTGAAGAATACTTCCTCCATGGATGGTGCAGGTATTGATGTGTGGGTTGGCTCAGGTAAAAAACAAATAGATGCCATCCTGTGTATTGTTGATTTAATAAAGCGGGATTCTGAAATTAAAATTTTGCTCGGATGTACAGAAGAAGAAAAACAATTAGTATATCAAACCCATAATGAAACACCGTATATGAAAGGGATCTTGATAAAGCGTTAAATATCGGTTTGCCGGGAAGTTGAACAGAACAGAGAATGTAGTATCGTCAAGTTTATAATTATTTAGAAAGGGATATAGCAGTAGAAAGGGGAACGTAAGCAATGGGGAAATTATTGTGGAATGAGAAGTTTAATATTGGGGTTGAGGTGGTGGATAAGGCTCACGCCAGGCTTTTCCGGATGGTGGGAAAGCTGATGGATTTGGCGGAGTATGAGCCCGAAAGCCAGAGTGCCTGTAAGGAAAGCATTAAATTTCTGGAAGATTATACAATGACACATTTTTCCGAAGAAGAAGCCTATATGCGTTCGGTTCGCTACAAAGGGTACGAAAAGCATAAAAAGATTCATGATGAATTCAGAGATACCACCCTGGTCTCTCTCAAAAAATATTTAAAGTCATCAAATTACTCACCCATGGCAGTGCAGCGGTTTCTGAATGTGATGATTGGTTGGTTGACAGGTCACATCATGGTGGAAGATCAGGCGATTTTAGGAAATGTGGTTGCCAAAAGTGTGTATGAGGAAACAACGGACATCCCAGTGGTGGCTGATGCGGTTAACCAGGCCATGAAGGATGTATTTCGCTTGAATGCGGATTTGGTCAGTGCAGAATATAATGGCAGAAGTATCCGGAATGGATATTATTATCGTCTGTGCTATGACATGGAGGACGGGGGAAAAGTGCAGCTTTTGTTGGGGCTGGAGGAACAGCTGGCCCGCCGCGGAGTTGGTATGATGTTAGGATTGGCTGCCATGCAGAAACCGGAGATGGTGAGAGAAGCCTCTGTACAAATCTTAGAGCAGTTTTTCCATCATTTTGGCAAGTTGTTTAAATCCAGTGCAGAGTATCATCTCAGCAAAGAAGAACTGTTGACCAAAGATGAATTCCGCGAGGATTTTATGACCCGGTATCCGACCAGCCTGTTATTTGAGACCAGGCTGGGACACTTTATTTTCTGTGCACGAAAGTGGGAGGTTAAGAAGCGAAAAGGGGATTGAAGAGAGCGGAAAGATAGGGGATTGCGGGCAATGTCATTAAGATAAGGAAACGAGAAGCATAAGCAAGGAAATGACATTGGGGTTGCGAGAGTGAAAAATAGAGAAAACGGGCAGAATTTGGCTTAAGGTTTCGGGGGAGTATTTTTACCCCCTGTAAATATTGCTAAATCATGCCCGTTTTCTTTTGTTTTTGGTGATTCCATACGGTCCAACACGACGTACCTCCCCGATCAGATAAAATTATAATAAATGATAAAAACCAGTTGACAAACAATAAAGATATGGTAATATACACTATATACACTCGTGTTTACATAGAGAAAATCATACAAAATAGGAGGTTTTCATGAAGAGTAAACTAAATATTGGTTTTTTGACTACCTGCTCTGGAAGATGGCCCAGGGAGCTGCCGAAGAAGCGGGATGAGGAATATGGTTTGTGGATATCTCAGGCGTTTTCACAGGTTCAAGTGGTGCGGGCAGAACACATTGTCTGCGATAAGGAAACTCTGGAAGATGCGACGGAATGTTTTAGAGAAGCTGGGGTAGATGTGATTGTTATGATGTATGGCGCATTCACTGGTGACGATGTGGCGGCTTTTTTGGCAGAGATGGTGCAGGCGCCGATTATCTTATGGGCACCTTATGAGCCTCCTTTTGAGAGAGATACCAGATTGTATGCGAATGCTCTCTGTGCTATGACTATGAATGCGGCGGCGCTGCACCGTCTGGGAGCGGTCTGTCATACCGTCTACGGGAGTCTTGAGGATGAGCGTGCTTCAAGTAGGGTGCGGCAACTGATTTTCGCCTATCATACCATAAAGGCGATGCGTTGCACCAATCTGGGACTTTTAGGATATCGTCCCACTGCTTTTTATAACTGTGTTTTTGATGAGACACGGATCCGCAAAACCTTTGGCGTGAAGATGGAAGAGACAGATTTAAAGGTGGTATTTGACAAGATGGAAGAGATTCCGGAAAAGATTTGCCAGGAAGAGATGGCAAGAGTACAAAATACTTATGATGTGGAACTACCAGAAGGACATCTGGAAAATCATGCCCGGCTTTATCTGGCTTTAAAAGAAGTGATGCAGCAGCAAGGATATGATTTCGGTGTGATTAAATGTTGGCCGGAGATGGGAAATCTTCATACCACCCCTTGTGCAGTGTTAGGACGATTAGCGGATGAAGGAGTACATATCGGTTGCGAAGGGGATGTGGATGCGGAGTTGACGCAGATTGTCCAAAATTATCTGACCGATTCGCCTACCTTTATCACGGATATGATTGACATTGATGAAGATGAGAATATCATGACTTTCTGGCATTGCGGCAATGCGGCGCCTTCCTTGACAAATCCCCGATATGAGCTGTGGATGCGCAATCATCCTTTGGCTGGACAGGGAAGTGCTTTCTGGGGTGCATTAAAGCCAGGGGCGGTGACCATTGCCCGGTTCTGTAATCTGGGAGGAGAATATAAGCTGTTTTTGATGAAAGGAGAAGCACTGGATCAGGATCGGAATACGCGGGGGATGATGGCTAAGGTAAAGGGCAAGTGGTCAGTGAGGCAAGTGGTCGAGCGGATCATAAAGGAAGGAATTCCTCATCATTATAGTTTAGTATGGGCAGATGTGACAGAAGAGATGAAATGTTTGTGTGAGTTGCTGAAAATAGAAGTGATTGAACCGTAAGCAAAGAGAACGGTTGTTTGTGGCAAAGGTTTGTGGGAAAGATATCGGGAATGCCCAATGTCATTTAGATAAAGCAGTGGCAAAAGGTACGCCAAGGAAGAGGGGCGAAAAGCAATGGGCAATCGCAATGTCATTAAGATAAGAAAACGAAAAGTATAGTCAAGGAAATGAGGCGAGAACCAACGCCAAACTGTCTGCTCCTTTTTCCGGTTTCGAGATTAAGAATTCCTAAAATCCCTGACT
>JAAWNY010000113.1 GCA_022799175.1 Lachnospiraceae bacterium
ATATCGCTGACCAGCTCCTGAATGGTCTGCTTATCCCGCTGGCTCTGCACTTTGCCCTCATTCATGATGTCATAGTATTGCAGGAGCTTTCCCTGTACCTTAGCTGTTACGCTATCCTCATAAGGCCGCTCCACCTCCGGCTGTCTCCCGGAAATCAGGGCATCCAGCGTATCACATATTTCGTCTGCAAAGTGAAAGATCTGTCTCTGCTGAAACCATACCCACAGACCGGCTAATACAAAAATACCACCTGTCACAGCCAACAGGCTGTAACGAACACCGGAACGGGGAACAAATGCCCACAATAACCAGCACAGCAGAGAAAAAAGCACCCCAGCTGCCAAAACCATCAAAATTTTCAAGGTTTTCGCGTGCTTCTTCATTGTTTGCCTCCTGTCCAGATATATCCCATACCCCGGATAGTCTTGATATAGGCATGGTCGTCATTCTCAATCTTTGCCCGAAGCCGGTTCATCGTCACAGTAAGTGTGTGGTCATCAATGAAATTCCCGTCGCAGTCCCACAGCCGTTCCAGCAAAAGCTGTCGGGTAATGATATTACCCGCATTCTCTGTCAGCGCTTTCAGCAGCTTATATTCGTTGGGCGTGATCGACAGCTTTTCACCGCCCCGCACGGCAGTCAGCGCACCAAAATCAAGCAGAAGAAATCCGTCAGTCCAACGGTCCGCAGGTGCCGCAGTAACTTTGTTTCCTCTCCGTATGGCGACCTCTACCCGCCGCAAAAAAATCTGCATATTGAACGGCTTTGTAATATAATCCTCTGCGCCCAGATCAAATCCGTTCAGCACATCCTGCTCTAAATCATTTGCTGTCAAAAAAATCACGGGGAGTTCCGGTTTGAGTGCTTTCACTTCCCGGCAAAGATCAAAGCCGTTTCCATCCGGCAGATTCACATCCATGACCGCAAGGTCAAATTGGTCCTCCTGCAAAAGCTGTCTGGCCTTCCGGCAGTTATATGCTGCCACCGTCAGATAGCCGTTACTGTCCAATTCAAAACACAGTCCGGCACTTAAGGCCAGATCGTCTTCTATGACTAAAATTCTCATTGCTTATCACCTTCCCGCTTCTTATATCTCGAGTGGAAATATCCCATTTTTTACCCGCCTCTCTGAGCGTCATATAATCTATATTCATACCTCCGACAATCCACTCCAGTATATTTCATTTGCCCGAAGAATACAAGTGCGTGGATAGGGCACAAGGCCCTGTGCCGGAAACACTATGAGGACTTGCGCTCTCCGGGAACTGCGGAGCGCGACGAGCCGCTTTGAGGCCAAGCCCATTCATATTCCTTCATGGCCGCGATCTGCATATCCTCCATACCAGCCGCGCGGAATTGTGGTAAAATAGCATTGTTGAGAAAACCAAGTACAAAAGGAAACAGAGAGGATAATGACGTTGTCAGCAATTTTTAGACAATCCCATATTCCATATCAAATTGTAAGAGATATGCACGATTGGCAAATATGTCATTTGGCAATGGTAGTTCCTATTGCAGATGCTTATTATGAAGCAGATAATCCTAAGAAAGCAGGAAAAGAAAAAAGTTTAGAATGTATTTCGATTTATTCCGATTGCTTTTTTAAGAATAGGTCTTAGTGTGATTTTTCAGAGTGATTTTGGGAGAATGTTTATGTATCAACATTCAATGAAAACACCCGATGAAATGCGTCAGCTACACAGACAATTTTATAAATATATTAAAACTGAATTGGATAGATGAAATTATATCCAAAGTATAAAAATTAAATATTGTTTACTTTTAGGCAGCGATTATCTTAACAGAAAATCAGCTGCCCTTTTTATTTCCAACAACCACCAACACACAGCACAGAAAGAATGAGGTATCAGAAATGATTGAAAATATTTCTTGACGTTTACTGATATAGGGTGTATTATTTGTGTGACTAATATAGTATTTTAAGTCATGAAGGGGAGAAAAATATATGGCAAGAAGTTTTACAGAACGAGAAAAAGAAAACATTAAAAGAAGTCTGCGAAAAGCCTGTAAGCAGAGCTGGACACAGTATGGCTATAAGAAAACAAGTGTCGATGAACTTTGCAGGCAGGTAGGTATCTCAAAAGGGGCGTTTTATCTTTTTTTTGAATCGAAAGAATCTCTCTTTTGTGAGGTGTTGTGTTCCGTGCAAGAACAAATCTGTCATGCAGCATTGGAGGTAATCGAAGAACACAAAGATAAGTATGGCGTTGCAGAAGCCTTAAAGCTCATATATCGGGAATATGACAAAAACAATTTTTTGTACGATTCAGACAGTATGGACTTCACAATTTTGATGAATAAGTTATCAGAGGAACAGGCAAAGAAAATCGAGGAATCCAATCGTATGAGCCAAAAGCTTTTTTTAAGCCAACCCTATTTAAAATTCAAGGTTAATGCGAATTTGGCGATGTCAGTTATTTACTCTTTAATTATGAATATCAAATATAAGGATATTCTTCCACACAATCATATGGAAACTTTTGATTTTATGGTTGACCATCTGATTGACAGTTTATATGAATAACGGGAGGTAGAAAAGAAATGCAAAAGAAAGAAACCAGAGGTCAGCCTACGGCTTTGACTTCGGGAAATATAAGGAAACAGTTAGTGCTATTTGCCATTCCCATTTTTTTAGGAACTTTATTACAACAGCTTTATAATGTTATTGATGCGGTTGTTGCGGGACGTCTGGTGAATGAAGATGCCTTATCTGCAATCGGCGTATCTGTCCCGATTTATCTGCTGGTATTTTGGGGTATTCCGTTTTCAATGCTGTATAATCTGCTCGGTGCGGTTATGAGAAGTTTTGGTGAAACAAAAATGCCGTTATATGCTTTGGGTTTTTCATCTATTATCAACTTAGTGCTTAATATCGTCTTTGTTATAAATGGAGGGGGCGTCATCGGAATTGCGGCATCAACAATTATTGCACAGGCAATTTCTGGCGTATATTTGTTGGTTCAGCTCCGAAAGAAATTCCCGATGGTAATTCCAATGCGAAGTGAAATTGTTTTTGACAAAAAGTTATTAGAGATTTCATTAAAAATCTGTACCCCAATTATTATACAACAATTGGCAGTTTTTCTCGGTATGCTGATTGTGCAGGGGTTTATCAATCAATTAGGGAATGCTGGCATCGGGGGAATGACAGCGGCAAGCAGAATTGAAGCATTTATTTTGCTGCCTGTTCAAGCACTCGGAAATGCTTTGATATATGGTTTGGGTGGTGTACTTTCTGGTGTTGGAAATACACTGATTGCGGGTATTCATTCGCTGGCATCCATACTTGTCAAATTGTTTATTACTGTACTGTTAATAGGAAAATTAGGACTTCTCTCGATTGCCATTGCTTCTTGCCTGGGATGGTGTGTAGCAAGTGCTATTGTTGTTATGAGATACAAAGAGAATAAGTGGCAGTCGAAAGCCGTTGTTAAAATGATTCAAAACTGATGGAGGTAGAAATGAAAACAGAAGTTATAAAGAAAAATAATACAGAGGCTGCAGTTGTGAGCAGCGATGAACTACTGATTACAGATGTCCAGTCAGCTTTAGACTTGATTATGACAGTAAAATACGAAACGGGCTGTACAAATATTGCTGTAAACAAGGAAGCTATTGTAAATGATTTCTTTGTCTTGAGTTCATGTTTGGCAGGAGAAATATTGCAGAAATTCATCAACTATGGTGTGAGGTTTGCTATATACGGTGATTTTTCAAAATATACCAGTAAGCCGTTAAAGGATTTTATGTATGAGAGCAATAAAGGAAAGGATATTTACTTTCAGCCTACCGCTTCTCTTGCTGTTGACAAACTTTCCGGATGTGCCAAGAACAAAAAAGAGACAGTTATGAACGCTGATTTGCAGGAGGTAACGTATGGATACAGGCACAGCCGAATGGATAAGATATTCCACAATTCAATCTCCCGACAATTAACGGAACAAAATCATTTATCAGCACCGGACAGATGGAACGGGTAAGATAGATGATGATTGTTTATAATAAGGCAAAAAGAGATTAAGCAGAATTTAATGGAACTGCAAGAGTTCTTGTGGTAGAATAAATTCGTTGAGCAAATCAATAAATTAATGGCTAAGGAAATTAATTATGATAAACAAACGCATATCAATCAGTGTTACTATCCTGACAATAATAATGACATTTATGGAAATGACCGCATTACCTGCGGCTTTATTCTGCAATATACAGATCAAGGATATTGAACCGATTTATTTCTCTTTGATGATAAATTTTGTATTGGCTTTTGCTTTATGTTATGTATGCAGGAAAACCATTATAAAAGAGTGGAATTTTGGATTACAATTTCAAAATATTCCGAATGGTTTGAAGAAATATGGTATTCCTTCCCTTGTTGCTACGCTTATAGTGGCAGTTGCTTTTTGCATAGGACTTTCACCATTCAATAATAAACCAACAATCTATAGAGTTATTGTAGAGGGCGTTGTGTATTACATAGGTGTTGCAATAATGGAGGAAATTTATCTGAGAGGATTGTTGCAGAATATCATTGAAAAATGGTTTGGCATACGAAATAATGCTGCATTATTTGCAGTTATTATATCATCTGCACTA
>JAAWNY010000114.1 GCA_022799175.1 Lachnospiraceae bacterium
CCCCTATGTCTTCGTTCCCATACAAGGAGACAGCAGGATATTCGTAACATTCTGGCATTGAATATAGCCGCAGGCTCTGAGTCCTTTTGTCATGGCCAGACAGCATTCTTTTGCTGAAAGACAGCAGGAGGTATGGTCATCCAATTCGATTACGCAGGCAATTTTCTTTCCCTGTTCCACACAGGCACAGCCCCCGTCCATGCCAGAACATTCCCCACATCCTGCTCCAACCGGAGCAGCACCTGGAATCGTATATATGCTATTTCTGCTGATCGCTCCAATCTCTTCTAACAGATTGATCATCCGATACACAGTGGCTGCCCCGATCTTCGGATCCTCTCTTCTGGCTTTATAATAAATTTCTTTACAGCTGGCACATTCTTCCTGCAAGATCACATTTAAAAGGAGCCGCCTCTGTTTTGTCACACGGCAACCCATATCCTTTAGCTTCTGAAAAATAATATCTTCCTGCATTTTGGTTCGCTGGTAATTCTCCTCTGCTTTTGTAAGCTGATTTCTGTACCCTATCTCCTCCATTCCTTTTCACACTCCAATTTCTATCGGTTTCCACCACAGTGGTATCCTTACACAAACAGGAGTTAGTTTTAGCTAACCCAAAATCAGTATATCATTTTTTTCTCTCCTGTGTCAATTTGTGCGCAATGACAGTATTGATAATCTTTCTCATTTGTTGCCGTTCACATACGTTGGCAGCAGCTCCCCTTTCTTATTCCATCGCCCAATTCTGGCTCTGGGTCTGGAGTTTCAACATACGGGCATAGATACCATCCTTTTTCAGAATCATATCAGAACTGCCCTGCTCCACTACTGTGCCTTCGGAAAGGACAACAATCTTATCTGCCCCCATCACAGTACGCATACGGTGGGCAATGATCATGACCGTCTTATTCTCGATCAGTCTTGACAAGGATTCCTGAATCATTGTCTCATTTTCCACATCGAGACTTGCGGTCGCTTCATCCATAAAATGTAGCCTCCCTCTGGAACCCATTGAAAACACTGGCTTTAACGCTATACAAAAATGTGTTGTGTGTTCTTTGTCGCCTGATTTCTGATAGCATTGTCACCAGTTTCCTGATACTTCTTCCACTATCCGCCATATCTTTTTTCAAATATCTGCACCGCATGGATAGCATATGTCTGTGGAGCATGTCCACCGTCGTTCCGTCTCTTCCTTATAATGTTATAAAAACTCCCACAATAGCGGAAGCCTCAAAAAGTTTTGAATTATAAACGAAAAGGTTATAACTGCAAAGAGCCAGCAAGATTTCGCCTGCCAGCCCTATATACATTTATATTTTTTGTTACACTTACTTGCCTCCCTTTACAACATCCTATAATTCTGCACTTTCTACAATATCTCTTGCTTTAATTGTTTCTTATAGATATTAATATTAAACATATAAATATCACAATATGAACCTTCTGCAATTTTATACTCATTTTTTATTTGCAACACCCCAGACTGTTCCTCTAACTCTAAACCGTATCTCTTCAAAAAAGATTTCACCTTACCTAAAATACTATTTTTACTTTGTTCGTTAATAGATTCTTATGTTGAAACATTCACCAAAGATAATATAGCCCCAATCACTTTCATTCTGGCATCAAGATTTTCCTTTGAATATTGTGCAAACAAACTATCTGTTTCACCGTATTTAACCCCAGCCACAGTTTCAAAATAATCTTCTATTGACAAATAATCTATACTTAAAATTGATTCTGAAAGATAAGAATCTAAAGCTAGCTCTACTCTATTTGCATTCCAAAAGTTCTTTATTGTTTATGGTATTATGCCTAAGCTCCTAAACCAAAAACATACACTCACGCCAAAATGTTATCTCTTCTATCTCCGGCAGCTGAATCATTCGATCCTTCCCCATCACAACCATCATCTCAACCAGTTGCATACATATCCTCCTTATTTTTTCATCTTTTCCCATTACTTCTTGGTAAAAATCCACCCTTCCCCACACTATAAAAACCACGCAAACTTTGCCCCTTAAAAGTTGGTAAAAGATTTTACCAATTCCCGTACCAGTTTTTTACCAACTTTTCCGCAAAATCCCCTGATTTCCATCACTTCAAAACAACATCCCAGAAACGCAAAAAAAACAGCATAGCCAGGATATTTTAATCATGAATGTCAATTTTTTAGTACTCATCGGAATGTAGATCTCGTTATACACTTTCTCGGGCATCCATGTAGTAATAGAGACGGACTGACTCGTTTGGGCCCCCAAAAAAGCCACCCATGAAGGCGGCTCTTTTAGGGGCGGGTGGATTCCACAAATAGCAGATATGCTATCATTCTCTTGGGTGGGAAATGATATTTTCCTCAACTGTTTCAAGGAAATACATATCATTACCCCTGTTCTCATCCCACAGTACATCGATACATCGTTCTTCCCCGTTATCCAGGATGCTCTGCCAATCCGAACTCATTGATAAACTTTCTTTTGCTCTTGGCATTGATGTATGGCTGGAAATAGGAAATCACCTGGTTAATAGAATCAACGTCCCCCTGTATTGCGGCCTGCGCGGTATCAAATGCAACCAGCATGCCATATTTCTCTTCTCCCATTCTTTACATACCTTTACTCTAAAAACTCTTTCAGCAGCCGCAAGGACTCTGCCTTGTGGTAGTGTATGGTACTCTGCACAAGTTTCATACACTGAGCTATCTCAGCCCCCCTCATATCCAGGAAATACGTCATAAGTATAATCATTCGCCGCTTCTCCGATAATTGGCCAAGTGCCTCGCTGATCTCATCATCATTTACCTCCACATCCATATTCATCACCTGGAAATGGGTGCTTTTCAGAATATCATCGCATGTATAAAGTTGGTTCTGCTGTTCTGTAGAAAGATCTGAAAAACATATTTCATGTTCTTGTTGCTTTTTTAATTCGTCAAGATAATTCAATACCTCGCCATCTATAACCTTTATACAGTAGCTGCGGAATTTCCTCCATACAATCTCTTGCTCTTGTATGGTCAGCTTCAAGGGAATCACCTCCCCTCTACATAAAAGCCATAGTAAGAAACGTCCGATTCTCCCTTTCATATGGAAGACAATATATTTTTATAAAAAAATCGAAAAACTAAATTTTTTTTACATTGTTTCAAAAAAAAATACAGCCCCATAAATTATCTGGGGCTGTGCCTGCTGTCTATAGTTTTAAAATTGCTTTCTACTAAAGAAATAACTTCATCAATATAATAAATTCTGTACAACTCATTTTAACTATAGCAATATTCTATCTCCTTAAAACGGTACTACTCCTAAAATTGTCGCTCCAATTAATACAAGAATACTCATCGGCCAAACAAATTTCAATGCATATTTAATATGATCGCCAATGGATACATCAGCCAGGCCAAGACCTACATAAACCGCTGCAACCGATGGACTTACTGGTGTACCATAAGTGGCTGTCAAAAGGAACGTAGCTGCCACTGCCTCTGCGGCAACTCCAAACGGTGCAACCACTCCAATAATGATAGGCAGCAAAGCATAATAAAATGCATCTGTTCCAAGAATCATCATCAGCGGTACGGAGAACAGCGCCATAAACCAGTGCATATGAGGAGCCATAGCCTCCGGCAAAACGCTTACAATGGTATTTGCCATTGCTTCCACCATTCCGGTTCCACTGATAACACCCATAAATATACCTACTGAAAACAAGGCCACAGTCATAACCATAGCGTTTTGGCCTAAAGATTTAATTTTACTGTTCTGAGTCTTGGTATTGGGAAAGTTAACCACCAATACAATCGCATAAGCAATCATAAAGATGGAATACAACGGCATTGGGGTATCCAGGAACAAAAATGCCAGCATGATTAGAGTAACCACAAGATTAAACCAATACCGCCAGGTTCTTTTTTCTGATTTCTCTTCCGAATGATTCTGAGAGTTATCATTGCTTTCTTCCGGATTCAATCCATGACGCTTTTCATTGGTAGTAATCAGAAAAGCATTAAGAAACGCACAGACGATCAAACACAGTACTCCAGGAATAATAAACGCATACAAATCACTGGTCTCAACTTCTGCCACTGTAGCCGCACGCATGGTAGGCCCACCCCAAGGCAAAATATTCATCACTGCATAAGGACCGCATATCATAGCAAGTAAAGCCTCTTTTCTCATTCCCAACCGCTTAAAGATAGGAAGAAATGCTGGAACTACGATAAGAAAAGTAGTAGCTCCTGAACCGTCAAGATGTGCTACAAAAGTAGTGAGGAGCAATGCGATTACTACCATCCAGATATTTTTTCCTGCCCTTTTAGTAAGGGCATTGATAATGGGATCGAACAATCCAATCTCATCCATCAATGTAAAATACGAAATAGAAAATACAAACAACACTGCTGTGCTTAACATGGATTTCATTCCATCTCCAATGAAACCACCGATATCCGCCACGGAAAATCCGGCAATTACTGCCGCAATCAAAGGCAATCCGATAAAAGCCACCGGCGGGCTGACCCAACTTTTAATCAGCACAATCATCAAAATAATCATTAAAGTAAAACCTATCAAAGCTA
>JAAWNY010000029.1 GCA_022799175.1 Lachnospiraceae bacterium
AAGGGGAACATTGAGAGAATTATCAAAATTTGCTAAAGAATCCCAAGAATTATACCAGCAGTACCGGGAGAGATACCACCGGGAGGTATGTTGTCCAACCTGGTATCCCAGTTGAAAGAAGCCGGGAAAGAGGACAAATATCGCGAGGTGTTGGAGGAAATTCCTCGCGTGAGAAAAGATTTTGGCGAGCCGCCTTTAGTTACTCCTTCTTCTCAGATCGTAGGTACGCAGGCGGTGATGAATGTCATTGCTGGTGAGCGTTATAAGTTAGTACCCAAGGAGTCCAAGAAGATTATGCTGGGTGAGTTTGGACAGACGGTGAAACCGTTTAATCCCGAGGTGCAAAAGAAGATTATCGGTGAGGAAACTCCGATCACCTGCCGTCCAGCAGATCTGATTCCGCCTCAGTTGCCTCAGTTCGAGAAAGAGTGTGCCCGCTGGAAACAGCAGGATGAAGATGTGCTTTCGTATGCGCTGTTCCCGAAGGTAGCAGAAGAGTTCTTTAAATATCGGGAGGCACAGCAGACAAAGGTGGATGCTGCAGTGGCAGATACGGAGAATAAGGCGTATCCGGTTTAAAAGAGGGAAGTGAAAGGGAATTCGTTGATTCGTTGTGTATAAAAAGGACAGGATCTGTGAATGGGCGGATCCTGTCCTTTATTTTTTGGGTGGGGATGTATATTGAAGGGTACGCCTTGGAGGAAGGAGCGGGGCAGCAGTCAGACTGTCAGAAAATTTTTCCGGTTTCGGGATTAAGAAGTCCTAAAAGTTCTGAATTTTGCTAAATGCGAAACAAAAATGCCCAAACTCGCTTCGCTCAGACAGTGTGCATTTTTGTTTTAACGCAAAATACAAAACTTTAAGGACTTCTAAATCCTTGCACATGTCAAAATTTTCTGACAGTCTGACTGCTGCCCCACTCCTTCCTCCAAGGCGGATCATGGTATATGTATTTTTTCCACTGAGGGTATTGTTTGGTTGTTTTTTGGGAAATAGTTTCGAAAAGGGAATGTTTTTTATTTTAATAAGAATTTACGATAATCAGCCAGGAAGGGAGCGATGGGGGCCGGGAGTGGACCAGGTCAGAGCCGTTTGCATTTGCAGGGATTTTAGGAGTTCTTAAACTTCCATAATTTTGCATTGAAACGAAAATGCACACTGTCTGAGTGAAGCGAGTTTGGGCATTTTTGTTTCGTTTTTCGCAAAATTTGGAAGTTTTAGAACTCCTTAATTACGAAACAGCAAAGGGCTCTGACCTGGTCCACTTCCGGCCCCCATCGCTCCCTTTCTGGCGTACCTTTTAATAAATACAGAAAAATCCCGAAAAGCTTGTCAAGGAAAAAGCAGGTATGATATACTTAAATCAAGTAATGTTTACTTGGACAGGCAACGGAGAGATAGAGAAAATATATCATAATTATATCTTAACAGGAAAGGATAAGGGTGCGAACTATGGAACGATATCTGGTTGTGATTGACATGCAAAAAGATTTTATTGACGGAGCATTGGGAAGCGAAATGGCGCAGGCGATTGTTCCGGCAGTAGTAAAAAAGATCAAAGAATATAAGCCAGAAAGGGTTTATGCTACCCGAGACACCCATTTTGAAAATTATCTGGAAACTTTGGAAGGAAAAAAACTACCAGTTATACATTGCATCAAAGGGAGTGAAGGATGGCAGATCCATCCGGAAGTAAAAGCGGCTATGCCAGAAGCAAAGATTTTTGATAAGTATACTTTTGGTTCCGAAGAGTTGGCAAAAGAGTTGTATCAGCGAAGTTTAAGGGGAGAGATGGAGATAGAATTAGCCGGTTTGTGTACGGATATCTGCGTGGTAAGTAATGCACTTTTGCTTCGCGCAAAGCTTCCTGGTACAGTGATACGGATAGATCCGAAGTGCTGTGCTGGAGTAACGGAGGAAACGCATAAGGCAGCATTAGAGACGATGCGGATGTGCCAGATCGATATATTGACGGGGGACGGGAGTACCAGTGAGGAAGAAGGGGCGACAGAGACGATGCCGGTAGAAGAGAAGAAATGAGGATACAGATATATCTTCTGGATGTTTCTGGATTTCAGCAGGATGTAGCCGTAGAGGGACCGGAATTTCGACATTTGTGTGAAAGACTTTCCGAGAAAAGACAACAAAAAATAGAAAGCTTTCGCTATGCCAAAGGAAAAGCTCTTTCTTTGGGGGCGGGGCTTTTGCTGGATTATGGTCTTTTCCAATATGGAATTCGGGAACGGGATGTAGTGATGGTTTATGGGCCGGATGAGAAACCGTATTTGCGGGATTATCCGGAGATCCATTTTAATTTATCACATTCCGGAACCTTGGCGATGGCGGTTTTTGCCGATTGGGAAGTGGGCTGTGATATAGAACGGATCGCAGTGCCGGATATGCGGATCGCCCATCGTTTTTTTGCTGTGGGAGAGATAGCGGCACTGGAATCAGGAAAGGAAGAAGAGCAGACAGAGAACTTTTATCGTTTTTGGACTTTAAAAGAAAGCTTTCTAAAATTGACAGGCAAGGGAATGCGGATGCCTATGAATGCGTTTTGCATTCATTTGGGTCCGCCAGTGTATGCAGAGCGCAACAAAGAGCGCTTGAAATATGGATTTGCAGAATTTGCATATCCCGGTTATCGGGCGGCACTTTGTGTGGAAAAGCCAGGGGCAGAAGTGCTGGCAGGAATGGAGCCGGAATGGTTATCCTGGAATCATATTTGGAAAATGGAAGATAGGAAAGAGTAAGAGAAAACGTCTGTTGGAGGAAAAAGTATGGCGATTATAGGAATCGATCTGGGCACCACAAACAGCCTGGTATCCGTATGGAAGGACGGACATGCCGTGTTGATTCCCAACCAGCTGGGATCTTTTCTGACGCCAAGTGTGGTGGCTGAGGAGAATGGTGAGATCTGGGTGGGGGCAGTAGCAAAGGATAAGAGAATCCGAAAACCGGAGCAGAGTGCTGCTTCGTTTAAACGTTTTATGGGGACTATGTATAAGTCTTCTCTGGGAGAACGGTGGTATAGTTCTCAGGAGTTGTCAGCCATGATTCTTCGCCAGTTGAAGAGAGATGCCGAAGAATATCTGGGAGAGCAGGTAGAAGAGGCAGTGATTAGTGTTCCGGCATATTTTAATGACGAACAAAGATTTGCTACCAAGCAGGCGGGACTTTTGGCCGGATTAAAGGTGGAACGTCTGATAAATGAGCCTTCGGCGGCGGCTCTTTCCTGTCGGAATCTGGAGAACGAAGAGGATGAAAGTTTTTTGGTCATTGATTTTGGCGGCGGCACGCTAGATGTTTCGGTAGTGGAATGTTTTGACCAGATGATTGAGATTCTGGCAGTTTCCGGTGATAATAAACTGGGTGGCAATGACTTTGATAAACGAATCGCCGAACATTTTTGCAGGGAGCACGGTTTGGAATATGATCATCTCTGCCAACAGCACCGGCTCGAACTTTTGAAGAGCGCAGAATGGTGCAAGCGCCAGCTAACGGAGAAAAATGCCGGGATGATGGAATGGGATAGTCCGGATGGAAAGAAGGGATTAATTTTTACTTCGGAAGATTTGATACGGGTATCGGCGCCTATCTTGAAACGGATGGAGGAAGTGGTTGGGAAAGCACTGCGGGATGCTTCCATAAGTATTGGGGAAATCGATAAGATAGTGCTGGTGGGAGGCACTTGCCGAATGCCGGTGATTCGTCAGTATATTCATCATTTTACAGGGGTAGAACCGGTGCTGGCAGCAAATCCAGATGAAATCGTTGCTATAGGAGCAGGGACTTATGCAGGGATTAAAGAACGAAGGGAGGAGATCCGCGACGTTGTATTGACAGATATTTGTCCCTTTACACTTGGCGTTGGGGTTTGGGATGAAAGCAGCCATGAATTGATGCTTTCGCCCATTATCGAACGAAATTGTGTGTTGCCCTTTAGCCGGGAAGAGATCTTTGAACCAAGTACGCAGACCCAGACGAAAGTCAACATTAAAATATATCAGGGAGAGTCCATGTACTGTAAGAAAAATCTGTTTCTAGGAAAAGTGGATTTGGAAATTCCGCCGGGAGATACCAGAAACCGGCTGGTAACCGTGCGTTTTACTTATGATATTAATGGGATTTTGGAAGTAGAGGCGACTAACCTTGTGGGCCAAAAAGCGCGGGAGGTGATTATCAACAGCGGGATTCGTATGAGTGAGGAAGAATTAAATCAAAAAATTGCTCAGATCAAGGAGTTGAAATACGTATCCAGAGATGAAGAAAAAAATCAATTTCTTTTCGCGAGAGCAGAGCGTCTTTATCAGGAGTCGTTAGGAGAGGAACGGGAAGTGGTTATGAGGAATCGTCAATGGCTGGATTCGGTTATAAATGGGAAAAATCAAGCGGCGATTCATGCGGCACAAAAACAGGTGGGACAGGTTTTTGATTATCTGGAAGAAAAATTAGGACTTGGTGAGCTGTGATGGGTGAGCAGAATTTTTGGGATCTTTTAGAGCTTACTCCGACAGGAAATAAAAAAATCATAAAAAAGGCATACGCCAGAAAATGTCGGGTTTGTCATCCGGAAGATCATCCCGAGGAATTTAAACGGCTGCATCAGGCATATGAAAAAGCGCTGGATTATGCATCCCGAGTCGGGGAAGACAGAGAGTCGGAGATACATTTTTCGACAGAGAATTTTCAGTCAGAGAAAAGAGAACCATCGGAGAATCCGGAGGATTTCTGTTGTCTTGAGATTTCTGCTGAAAAATGGGAAACGTTATTAAACGAGGAGACCGAACAGGAACAAAAGTCTGCCTCTTTGCCCGACGAACAGGGATTACCAAAACCAGAAGATGTCCGACAGACCCCAAACCGGGTGGATCCGGAGGTTTTGTTAGATCAGATGAAAGAGCTGGAGACACGTTGCCGGGATGGCGCTTCTCAAAGGGAACAGGATTATCCGGCTTTGATGGAGAGTTGGGATGCATTGGCAGAAAGTGAATTATTCAAAGAATATGGACATGCGCCATTTTTCACCTCAAAGCTGTTTGCCTGGTTGGAACAGGAACGAGGAGAACTCCATATGTCCACGATGATAGGCTTGTGTCGTATTTATCGTGTGATAGAAACGAATCAGGCATCGAGATGGAAATACAAACAGTGGAAAAATGAACGAGCTATGAAAAAATATCCGGAGATCCGTTTTTTGATGTATGAGATTATCGGTTATGATAAAGTATGGGAACGGGATGTCTATGCAAAACGGCTTTTTACTTATGGGATGTCTCCCCAAAAGGTGAGAAAAGAGAAAGAACGGCCGGAATATAATTTTGATATTTGGGCTTTTTTGTCGGAAAATCGCTGGCTCTGGAAGACGATTTTGGCAGTATTGTTGGCGATTCGTATCTTTTCTCATTTTGGATGACAGAAAACCGGATGAAAAACACTTGCGCTTTCTCTTTTCAAAACGATACGGATGTGGTATGATATCTCCATAGCGAAACACGACAGGAGAATCGATTCATGAATAGAAGACGTATATTTTTAAAATTGAGCGGAGAAGCGCTGGCTGGTCATAAGAAAACTGGGTTTGACGAGGACACCGTCAAAGAGGTGGCTCGTCAGGTGAAGCTGTCTGTGGATTTGGGGATTCAGGTGGGAATTGTGATCGGCGGCGGTAATTTTTGGCGAGGACGTACCAGTGAGGCCATCGATCGCACGAAGGCAGATCAGATCGGGATGCTGGCTACGGTGATGAATTGTATTTATGTGTCAGAGATTTTCCGAAATGCCGGAATGAAGACTCAGATTTTGACGCCTTTTGCTTGTGGCGCCATGACTCAGCTGTTTTCCAAAGATCGGGCAAATAAATATTTTGAAAAAGGTATGGTAGTATTTTTTGCTGGTGGTACCGGGCATCCTTATTTTTCTACCGATACCGGTATCACGTTGCGGGCAGTTGAGATGGATGCGGATTGTATTTTGTTGGCGAAGTCTATTGATGGAGTATACGACAGTGATCCGGCGAAAAATCCGCAGGCAAAGCGATATGATACGATCTCTATTCAGGAGGTTATCGACAAAAAACTGGCAGTAGTAGATTTGACAGCTTCTATTATGTGTCTAGAGCATAAGATGCCTATGGCAGTATTTGATTTGAATGAAAAAGACAGTATTGCCAACGCCATACAGGGAAAAATCAACGGCACGATAGTGACCGTGGAATAACAGGAGGGGAATATGCAGGAACAATTAAAAATGTATGAGGACAAGATGAACAAGTCTTTGGAAGTATTGTTAGGAGATTTTGCTACGGTTCGGGCCGGACGTGCGAATCCGCATGTGTTGGACAAGATCAAAGTGGATTATTATGGGACACCGACCCCGATTCAACAGGTGGGCAATATCAATATTCCGGAGGCAAGGATGATCGTAATTCAGCCTTGGGAAAAAAGCCTATTAAAGGCAATCGAAAAAGCGATCAATATGTCAGATTTGGGAATTCACCCTACAAATGACGGTAATGTGATTCGTTTGGTATTTCCGGAGTTGACAGAGGAGCGCAGAAAAGATTTGGCAAAGGATATAAAGAAGAAAGGCGAAGGCGTCAAGGTGGCAGTTCGCAATATTCGCCGAGATGCCAATGAGACCTTTAAGAAGATGGAGAAATCGGGCGAGATGTCAGAAGATGATCTGAAACTGGGGACAGAGAAGATTCAGAAAATCACCGATAAGATGATAGACAAGATCGATGCGGCGGTAGAGGAAAAGACGAAGGAGATCATGACCGTATAGCTTTTAGGACAATTATCAGAAATGGGGGGACAGGGGTATGTATATTCCTGTCCCATTATTGCGATTAGGGAGGAAAAGATGGAAAAAAAACAAGAAGGATTGATCATTCCTAGACATGTGGCATTGATCCTGGATGGAAACGGCCGTTGGGCAAAGAAGCGGGGATTACCGCGCACGATGGGACATAAGGAAGGCTGTGTGACGGTAGAGAAGACGGTGGAAATTGCGGCGCGAATGGGGATTGAATATCTTACGGTATATGGATTTTCTACCGAGAATTGGAAACGTTCAGCGGAAGAAGTGGGAGCGCTGATGCAGTTGTTTCGTTATTATATGGTACGCCTGTTAAAAATAGCTTCGGCGAATCATGTGCGGGTGCGAATGATTGGAGACCGGAATCGATTTGATAAAGACATTATTGAGGGGATTAATCGTTTGGAGTCAGAGACAAAAGAAAATACCGGAATGACCTTTGTGATTGCCGTGAATTATGGCGGACGGGATGAGATTATTCGAGCAGTACGGCATCTGGCTGCTGATTGTAAAGCCGGCTTGATTCAGGAAGAGAGGATCACGGAAACGTTGATGGCTTCTTATTTGGATACGGCAGATATGCCAGATCCGGATCTGTTGATTCGAACCAGCGGAGAAATTCGTCTTTCCAATTATTTGTTATGGCAGCTGGCTTATACAGAGATTTATGTGACCGATTGTTTGTGGCCAGATTTTAATAAAGAGGAATTGGAAAAGGCAATTCTGGCGTATAATAAACGGGAACGGAGATTTGGCGGGATTCAGTAACGAAAAGGGGGAGTCTGAATGTTTGGAAAACGTCTGATTAGTGGTATTATTCTGGTCATTCTTGCTATTCTAATAGTAGGGAGAGGCGGGGTGCTCCTTTATATAACAGCAGGACTGATCTCGCTTATGGGATTATTTGAATTATACCGTGTAATGAAGATCGAGAAAAATCCCCTGGGATTCGTGGGATATCTGACAGCAATAGCTTATTATGGCCTGGTGTGGTATGAAGGACAGCAATTTGTGATTCTCATGGCGATTGCTGCTTTGATGTTTTTGATGGGAATCTATGTATTTACATTTCCGAAATATCGGACAGAAGAGGTGACAGTAGCATTTTTTGGTGTGTTTTATGCAGCGGTGATGCTTTCTTATCTCTATCAAGTACGGGCAATGACGGATGGGATTTATCTGGTTTGGTTGATTTTTTTTAGCTCTTGGGGATGTGATACTTGTGCGTATTGTGCAGGGATGCTGTTTGGTAAACATAAGCTGGTACCGGTTTTAAGCCCAAAGAAGACGATTGAGGGGGCAGTCGGTGGCGTAGTGGGAGCAGCGCTTCTAGGTTATGGTTTCGCATGCGTATATGGCGGTAAGATGATAGATGTAGGAAATCCCCGGGTGGCCTGTGCATTAGCCTGTGCAATTGCGGCAGTGATTTCTCAGGTGGGGGATCTGGCAGCGTCAGCGATAAAAAGGAATCATGATATCAAGGATTATGGACATTTAATTCCGGGACATGGAGGGATTTTGGATCGGTTTGACAGCATGTTGTTTACGGCACCAGCGATTTATTTCGCGGTGACATTTTTGCGGTGATGGTTTTGGCCATGTTATCTTGTGGCAAAGAGAACGCGGGAATCTGGCATAGCGGCAATATTCGGAAAGGGATATTGCAGAAAATGACGGACAGGATTTGGTGACAGAGGAGGAAATGTTAGTGAAAAAAATAGCAATACTTGGTTCTACCGGTTCTATCGGAACACAGACACTGGAAGTGGTGGATCAAAATGATGACCTCCAAGTGACGGCTTTGGCGGCAGGAGGGAACGTGCGGTTGATGGAACAACAGATCCGTAAATTTCGGCCCTCTCTGGTCTGCATGGGGAATGAGGAGAAAGCGCGAGAACTTCGGACGTTAACGGCAGATTTAAAGGTGCGGGTTACTGCCGGGATGGAGGGGCTTTTGGAAGTAGCTACGCAGCCGCAGTCGGATGTTTTAGTAACAGCAATTGTGGGGATGATTGGTATTCGTCCGACGATTGCTGCCATGGAAGCGGGGAAAGATATTGCCTTGGCCAATAAGGAGACGTTGGTGACGGCTGGCCATATCATTATGCCTTTGGCTAAGAAGCAGAATGTCCGGATTTTGCCGGTGGACAGCGAACACAGTGCCATTTTTCAGTGTTTGAATGGGGAGGATTCACGAACGATTCATAAGATTCTTTTGACAGCATCTGGGGGACCATTTCGAGGATGGAAAAAAGAGCAACTGGCGATGGTGCAGGTGGAGGATGCCTTAAAGCATCCTAACTGGAGTATGGGGAAGAAGATCACCATTGATTCTTCAACGATGGTCAATAAAGGGCTGGAGGTGATGGAGGCGAAGTGGCTATTCGGTGTGGAAATGGAACAGGTGCAAGTGGTGGTACAGCCTCAAAGTATCATTCATTCTATGGTGGAGTTTGAGGATGGAGCGGTGATGGCGCAGTTAGGAGCGCCAGATATGAAGTTACCGATTCAGTACGCACTCTATTATCCACAAAGAAGATATTTGCCAGGGAAACGGCTGGATTTTACAAAGATAGAGAATATTTCTTTTGCAACGCCGGATCCAGAGGTATTTCGGGGGTTGTTGCTAGCATATGATTCCGGAAAGCGAGGCGGTTCAATGCCGACCGTGTATAATGCCGCCAATGAGTATGCGGTGGCAGCATTTCTGGAAAGAAAGATTTCTTACCTCACAATTGTGGAGATGATTGAGAGTGCTATGGAGCACCACAGGTTCGTGGAGCAGCCAGGAGTGGAGGAAATTCTGGCTGCGGAGCGGGAAACCTATGAATATTTAGAAAGCAGGTGGTAATTTGCTGTATATTCTGGCAGGGATACTATTATTTGGTGTAATTGTTTTGGTTCATGAGTTCGGGCATTTTTTGTTCGCGAAGTTGAATGGGATCGGTGTGGTGGAGTTTTCCATCGGTATGGGTCCGCGGCTGTGCAGTTTTATGCGAGGAGATACCCGGTATTCCATCAAATGTTTGCCATTTGGTGGTTCGTGTATGATGGTTGGGGAGGATGTAGACAATCCAGATCCCAGTGCTTTTAATAATAAATCCGTGTGGGCGAGAATCTCAGTGATTGCGGCAGGACCAGTATTTAATCTGATTTTTGCTCTGTTATGTGCGATGATCATTGTTGCGCAGGTAGGGCATGATCTTCCGGTATTGTACGATATTGTGGAGGATTCTCCGGCGGCTCGTGCTGGTCTTTTGCCAGGGGATGAACTGATCCGGATCAACAATCGGAAAATATCTTCTCGACGGGATGTATCTTTGTATCTTATGGCGCATCCAGGAGAGCCGTTGACTATCCACTATAAGCGTTTGTCGGGAACGCAGCAATCAGAAGGGCAGAAGTTAGAAGCGCAAGAATCAGAAAAACAACAGCGGAAAGGAATGTCTGCGGAGTACGTGACAGAACTGGTGCCAGAGTATAATGAAGAATACCAGTCTTACATGATGGGTGTCAGCTTCATGGGAAATTATAAAAAGGCGGAAAATCCTCTGGAATTTTTAAATTACAGTCTTTATGAGGTAAAATATTGTATTGTCACAACGATCGACGGACTGGGGATGTTATTCAAGGGACAAATGAAAGTAGAAGATTCGGTGACTGGCCCTGTTGGAATCGTCAGTATGGTAGGGGAGACCATCGAAGAGGGACAAAAGAGTGGTGCGGCTGTACTCTTGAATATTATTGCTACCTGGGGGCTGCTCTTGAGTGCAACCTTAGGAATCATGAACCTGTTGCCAATTCCGGCATTGGATGGTGGACGATTATTGTTTCTCTTGATTGAGCTTTTGCGGGGACGCCCGGTAGACCCGGAGAAAGAAGGTATGGTTCATGCAGCGGGGATGGCATTGTTGATGATGTTGATGGTGCTGGTGTTGTTTAATGATATCCGGAAGCTGATGTAGGGAAAATGTACAGACGACAGCATGAATAGAAATCAGACGAAGGATAGCGAACAATAAAACAGGAGAAAACAGAGATGAGCCGAATGCGGACAAAAGAAGTACAGATTGGCGATCGGGTGATTGGTGGGGGACATCCGATTTTGATTCAGTCCATGTGTAATACGCGGACAGAAGATGTGGTGGCTACAGTTGAGCAGATTTTGCGTCTGGAGCAGGCTGGTTGTGACATTATTCGAGTGGCGGTACCGACCATGGAGGCGGCGGAGTGTTTGCAGACGATAAAGAAGCAGATTCATATTCCGCTGGTGGCAGACATTCATTTTGATTATCGGCTAGCAATCGCTGCGATTGAATGTGGTGCGGATAAGATTCGGCTTAATCCGGGTAACATCGGCAGTGAGGAGCGGGTGCGGGCGGTCGTGGAGAAGGCGCGGGAATATGGGGTGCCGATCCGGGTAGGCGTAAACAGTGGCTCTCTGGAGAAGGTTTTGATTGAGAAGTATGGGAGCGTCACAGCGGAGGGACTGGTGGAAAGTGCTTTGGATAAAGTGGCCTGGATTGAGCGAATGGGGTATGATAACCTGGTGATCAGCATCAAGTCTTCCGCTGTGATGATGTGTGTGCAGGCGCATGAGCAGATCAGTAAAAAGACGCATTATCCATTGCATGTCGGAATCACAGAAGCGGGAACTATAACCGCTGGGAATATCAAGTCCGCCATAGGTTTGGGATTGATCTTAAATCAGGGAATCGGCGATACGATCCGGGTATCGTTGACGGGAGAGCCGCTGGAGGAGATTCGGTCGGCAAAGCAGATTTTGCGGACACTGGGACTACGGACAGGAGGGATTGAGGTGATTTCCTGTCCGACCTGCGGACGCACCCGGATCGATCTGATTGGACTGGCGGGACAGGTGGAAAATATGGTGGCAGATTTTGACAATCTGGATTTAAAGGTAGCGGTAATGGGCTGTGTGGTGAATGGACCAGGAGAAGCAAAAGAAGCGGATCTGGGGATTGCCGGAGGAATCGGAGAAGGGCTTTTGTTCCGGAAGGGAGAGATTGTTCGCAAAATGCCAGAGAATGAGCTGCTGCCTGCGTTGCGGGAGGAATTGGTGAAGTTGTCGTTGGAGAAGATGTAGAAGGTCGGGATCAAGATGAAGGGATTTTTAGAAGTATTTCCGGGATTACAGATGACAGAACAGATGACGGAGCTGCTGGGATTAGTGAAAGTAGAGAAGGTATCCATGAACCGTGACAAGAGCGCCATCCGCATTGCGATTGTCAGTCCGCGGCTGATTCACAAGAAAAATATCATAGATTTGGAGCGAGGAATCTGTGATCAGTTGTTTCCCGGGAAACGGATAGAGATAAAAATATTTGAAAAGTATCAGCTTTCAGGACAGTATACGCCGGAAAAGCTTCTCAAAGCATATCGGGACAGTCTTTTGCTAGAATTGAAGCATTATAGCATCGTGGAATATACGATGTTTCGCAAGGCGGAGTTTTCATTTCCTCAACCGGATGTTATGCGCATGACGATCGAAGATACGATGGTCAATAAAGAAAAGGCGGGAGAGCTGAAACGGATTCTGGAAAAGGTATTTCATGAACGGTGCGGGCTGCCGGTCGAGCTCTTGTTTGATTATGTGGAACCGGTACGGGCGAAGGCTTCGATCGAGAGGGAGCGATATGCCAGGCAGGAGGCGCAACGAATGACGGCGAAGGTGGCGCCGATTCTGGGATTGCATTTGGCAGAATCTGAAGTGGCAGGAATGGCAGAGACGCCCTGGGGAAATGGGGGTGGCCAGGACATCGCCGGCAGGAATGGCGAAGGTGGCGCCGGAAAAGAAAATAGTGGGGCAGGATATGGAACTGCAGATAAAGTGGGAGCAGCCGGAGCAAACAATGGGCTGGCAGGCCGATCTGGGATTCGAGCAGAGGGAGCGGGAGGAGCGAATAAAACAGACACGCATGCCGTAGTATCAGAAATAAAAGGCGGTCGACCTGCCGTTTCTGGAAAGGAAACTGGTTTTTCTGGTGGAAGGAGCGAAAAGCGGAGTGGTTTAAAAAAAGGAGATTGGAGTAATGGCGGTTATCGCCGGAAATCGGATAATCCAGATGTGCTTTTTGGCCGGGATTTTGCCGATGATTTTACCGAGCTGGACAAGTTGGAAGGTGAGATAGGAGAGGTGATCCTCCGAGGGAAGATTCTGGATAAGGAAACCCGTCTGTTGCGCAGCGGCAAGACGATTTTTATTTTTCATCTGACGGATTTTACGGATACAATCACCGTGAAAATGTTTGCGGACGAGAACACTCTGGAAGATATGGAAAATGCGGTGAAAGCGGGAAGTTTTATCCGTCTGTGGGGGACGACAACGATTGATCGTTTTGACGGGGAGCTTTCGATTGGATCTGTAAGAGGGATTAAAAAGTGTGAGGATTTCACGGCCAAGCGTTCGGATAATAGTCCAGTAAAGCGGGTGGAGCTTCATTGTCATACAAAGATGAGTGATATGGACGGGGTATCTGAGGTCAAGGATATGGTAAAGCGGGCCAAAGCCTGGGGAATGCCAGCGATCGCCGTCACAGATCATGGATGTGTGCAAGCATTTCCCGACGCCAGTCATGCGTTGGATAAAGGGGATGATTTCAAGATTCTTTATGGGGTAGAGGGATATCTGGTCGATGATATGAAAGATTTGGTGGAGAATTCCCAGGGACAGTCTTTTCAGGATTCTTATGTGGTGTTTGACATTGAGACCACCGGTTTTAGCCCAGAGAAGAATCAGATTATCGAGATCGGTGCAGTAAAAGTAATAAATGGGAGAATTACCGATTCATTTAGCACCTTTGTGAATCCAGATGTGCCAATTCCCTTTGAGATTGAGAATCTGACCGGAATCAGTGATAACATGGTGCTGACCGCACCGAAGATAGAAAAGGTTTTGCCGCAGTTTCTGGATTTCTGTGACGGATGTGTGCTAGTAGCGCATAACGCTTCCTTCGATGTGAGCTTTATTGCTCATCAGTCCGGCTGTCAGGGGCTGGCATTTCAGCCGACGGTCCTAGACACGGTAGCTATGGCCAGGCACTTGCTGCCAAATCTGAACCGGTTCAAGTTGGATACGGTGGCAAAAGCGCTAGGCATTTCTTTAGAGAATCATCACCGGGCAGTGGATGACGCCAAAGCAACAGCGGAAATCTTTGTGAAATTTGTGGAGATGCTACGGGCACAGGGAATCGAAGATCTAGACCAACTGAACCGAATGAGTGCGCTCAATGCAGATATGGTAAAAAAACTGCCAACTTATCATGTGATTATCTTAGCTAAAAATGAGGTGGGCCGGACGAATCTGTATCGCCTGATATCTTGGTCCCATATTGATTATTTTGCCCGGCGGCCGCGTATACCGAAGAGTGTGCTGAATCAATATCGGGAGGGGCTGATCATCGGTTCGGCGTGTGAGGCAGGAGAATTGTTTCAAGCGATGTTGCGGGGACTTCCGGAGCCGGAGCTGATGAAAATTGCCGGATTCTATGATTATCTGGAGATTCAGCCATTGGGAAATAATGCTTTTATGTTGCGGGATGAGAAGAGTACAGTGAAAACAATGGAGGATCTACAAGATTTGAACCGGCAGATTATCCGGATGGGGGATGCACTGGGAAAGCTAGTTTGTGCTACCTGTGACGTGCATTTTTTAGATCCGGGAGATGAAGTATATCGGCGGATTCTCATGGCAGGGCAGAATTTTAGCGACGCAGACAATCAGGCGCCGTTATATCTACGAACTACAGAAGAGATGTTAAAAGAATTTGAATATTTGGGGCCGGATAAGGCAGAAGAGGTCGTGATCACCAATACTCGAAAAATTGCGGATATGTGTGATCGGATTGCGCCGGTGCGGCCGGATAAATGTCCGCCAGTTATCGAAAATTCAGAGGAGATGTTACGGAAAATCTGTTATGATTGTGCGCATGAAATGTACGGGCAGGAATTGCCGGCGATTGTCGTCGAGCGGCTGGAACGGGAGTTGAATTCTATCATTTCCAATGGATTTGCGGTCATGTATATTATCGCGCAAAAGTTGGTATGGAAATCAAATGAGGATGGATATCTGGTGGGTTCCCGGGGATCGGTAGGCTCTTCTTTTGTGGCGACAATGTCGGGAATCACAGAGGTGAATCCTTTGAGTCCTCATTATTACTGTTCCCATTGTCATTTTTATGATTTTGATTCAGAGGAAGTGAAGAAATTCAGTGGTATGGCGGGCTGCGATATGCCGGACCGGGAATGCCCGAAATGTGGAACGCCGTTGACCAAGGCAGGATTTGATATTCCTTTTGAGACATTTCTGGGTTTTAAAGGCGATAAGGAACCAGATATCGATTTAAACTTTTCCGGAGAATATCAGAGTAAGGCTCATGATTATACCGAGGTAATCTTTGGCAAGGGACAGACTTTCCGGGCAGGTACTATCGGCACGCTAGCAGACAAGACAGCGTTTGGCTATGTAAAGCGTTATTATGAGGAGCGCGGCATACATAAACGTAACTGTGAGATTGACCGGATTGTTCAGGGATGTGTAGGGGTAAGGCGGACAACAGGACAACATCCAGGAGGAATTGTGGTGCTGCCGATCGGGGATGAGATCTATTCTTTCACACCGGTTCAGCGCCCAGCCAACGATATGACCACCAAGACAGTGACCACACATTTTGACTACCACTCCATCGATCATAATCTTTTAAAACTAGATATTTTAGGACACGACGATCCGACCATGATTCGGATGCTTCAGGACTTGACGGGATTGGATCCAGTGAAGGATATTCCACTGGATTCGCCGGAGGTGATGACTCTTTTTCAGAACACCTCGGCATTGGGAATTACCCCGGAGGATATCGGTGGTTGCCAGTTGGGGGCGTTGGGAATTCCAGAGTTTGGAACAGACTTTGCTATGCAGATGTTGATCGATGCCCAGCCAAAATATTTTTCAGATTTGGTGCGTATTGCCGGATTGGCTCATGGGACGGATGTGTGGCTAGGCAATGCCAAAGATCTGATTTTGAGCGGACAGGCGACGATTCAGACGGCTATCTGCTGTCGCGATGACATTATGGTATATCTGATCCAGCAAGGATTGGAAGAGGGACTTTCGTTCACGATTATGGAGAGTGTCCGAAAAGGGAAAGGATTGAAGCCGGACTGGATAGAGGAGATGAAGAAACATGAAGTGCCTCAATGGTATATTGATTCCTGTTTAAAGATCAAATATATGTTTCCCAAAGCTCACGCAGCCGCCTACGTAATGATGGCTTGGCGGGTAGCCTACTGCAAGGTGTTTCATCCGTTGGCGTATTATGCAGCATTTTTTAGTATCCGGGCTAATGGTTTCTCTTATGAGTTGATGTGCCAAGGCCGGGAACGGTTGGAGTATCATTTGGCAGATTATCGCAAACGTGCGGACTCGCTCTCAAAAAAGGAGCAGGATACTTTGCGTGACATGCGAATTGTGCAAGAGATGTATGCACGAGGGTATGAGTTTATGCCGATTGATATTTACCAAGCACAAGCCCATCATTTTCAGATCATAGACGGGAAGCTCATGCCGTCGCTGGGAAGTATTGATGGTATGGGGGATAAGGCGGCAGAAGGCGTGGTGGAGGCAGCTGCGGATGGGCAGTTTTTGTCACGAGAAGATTTCCGGAACCGAGCAAAGATCAGTAAGAATTTGACCGACTTGATGGCAGATATGGGGCTGTTGGGAGACCTTCCGGAGAGCAATCAGTTGTCCCTGTTCGACTTTGGATAAATTGTGAAAAAAGTGTTGACAATTAAAACAATTCGTATTATACTATCAGAGGTATCGAGGCGTGGCTCAGTTTGGTAGAGCGCTGCGTTCGGGACGCAGAGGCCGCAAGTTCGAATCTTGTCGCCTCGATGTACTCGCAAAGAGTACATATCGTTTGTTGTGGCCTCATGGTCAAGCGGTCAAGACGACGCCCTCTCACGGCGTAAACCCGGGTTCGATTCCCGGTGAGGTCATAAAATGCTTTGGACAAAGTCCAAAGCATTTTTGACGCTTCCGTAGCGCAGTTGGTAGCGCAACGCATTCGTAATGCGTGGGTCGCCGGTTCGAGTCCGGCCGGGAGCTCTAAAATTTGGGTTTAAAAACGTGAAAAGTGCGTATCTATTAAGGGATTACGCACTTTTTGTGTATTTTTCTTCGGAGGAAAGTCATATGAAGATTGTAGGAAACAGGGTGATTCTCCGGACAATCGAAGAGCAGGATCAGGAAATGCTGCTGAGCCTGATAAAAGATCCAGAGATTGCAAAAGTGACAGGGGGGTATTCCGGTCCCATATCGTATGGACATCAAATGAACTGGTTTCGTTCCTTGCCAGATTTTCCCGGCGATTTGCGCGGCATCATTGCAGATAAAAAACATCCGGAAATTGGTTTGGGAATTATCTTGCTTTCTCATGGGAATTCCCAAAAGGGAGCGTCTGAGATTTATATTAAGCTCAGAAAGTCTGTCCGCGGCAAGGGCTATGGACAGGATGCCATAAACGTTCTGGTTTCTTATGCTTTTTGCGAACTTCAATTAAATTGTATCTATTCTAATATTTTGGAATATAACATGGCTTCCCGAAGATTGTTTGAAAAATGCGGTTTCCAGCTGGAGAAAATGGATAAAAGTAGATTCGAACAAGACGGAAATTATGCAAAAGTTTGTTCTTATAAGATAGTGAGTAGTACCTGGAGTGATAGAATGAGAAAAATCTGTATTTGATGTCAAGCAAAGGCGATGCCTATCAATAAAATTCGGTGATAAAAATGATGAAAATTGCGATTTGCGATGATGAACCATTTATGGTAAAAGAAATTTCGGCTCATCTTTCCCGATATATGAAAGAAAAACATATAGACTCTTATTGTATTAACCATTTTTTTGATGGTAGTTCTCTTTTAGAGAGCAGGCATAATTTTGATTTGATTTTTCTTGATATTCAAATGGCTCCGTCAGACGGAATGAAGACAGCCAGAGAGTTGAGGCGGCGGGGAAATCATAGTTTGTTGATCTTTATAACGGTTTTAAAAGAATGGGTGTTTGATGCCTTTGAAGTGGAAGCGTATGATTATCTGCTCAAACCGCTTGACGGCAATCATTTTAGCCGAACTATGGATCGGGTAATTAAATTTTGGGAGCGACGAACAGGAAAGAATATTATCATTCAAAGAGGGACTTCCTGTGAAATTGTTTTGTTGTCGGATATCGTCTACTGTGAAGTGCAGGGCCGGAAAATATATATTCATCAAAAGGATGAGACGGTCATTGATTACTATGATAAACTGGAAGATCTTGAGCGACGTGTAGATGGAAGATTTTTCAAATGTCACAGAAGTTATCTTGTTAATCTCGACTATGTTCGTGGATGTAATGCCGGACAGGTGATGTTGCCACAAGGGAACCGGATTCCGGTTTCTCGACTGCGTGAAAGGGATTTGTTGCAGGCGCTTCTGCATCATATGAAAATGAGAGGATGCTGACATGGATTATTTCAGCTTATGCCTAGAGATTTTTTGCTTGATAGGGCAGAGCGTTATACATATTATTTTTAGCAGTCGCCTTACAGGAAAAAAGCGAAAGATAGAGGATTTTGCCATATACTTTTTCTTGCTTTGCCTGATCGAGTGGTTTTTCAAACCATTCTTTTTTAGCGAAATATTTGCCATTGGTGCCCAACTGATTGTCTTATATGGAATGAACTGCTTGAAGATGGGAAATCGGTCATCCGTATCTTGTGTGATCGCAATTCTTACCATCTATATCACACAACTATCCTTTGGTATTATCAATTCTGTGGAGGGGATGGTATTTCCTTGCTTGATTGGGAACCCCATGCTATATTTATTGCTTCTTTTGGCAACTCTGACCGCTTTTTTGATCAGTGTCTGTTGTTATGAGACGGTATTGAAAGTTTTGTCTTTGATAGAGGGCCACCATACACCATTTATTGGATTACTTTTGTTTCCCGGATTCTTTTTCTTTGCCACAGAATTTTATATCTTGAATACGTCTTACCACTTTGTACCATCAATGCTTTCGTCAGTAGAAATAGGAAAACATATGATGTTGTTATTGTTACAAGTTCTGGGTCTGGTGGCATTTTTTTGTTCCTTATATGCCTATCGGGGTATCTGCCAGGGATTTCAAACGCAAGCGATGTTAGATTCTCTTACTGAGGCCGCCAGAGTACAAAAAATATATGTTGCCGAGGCACAAATTCGCTACAATCAGACAAAAGGATTTCGCCATGATATCAAAAATCATTTGTCTGTATTAGATGGTTTGTTGAACAGTGGAAAATGGGAGGAGGGAAAATCCTATCTGCGAAAGCTGGAAAAAGTTTCAGATTCATTGACATTCCCCTGCCAGACAGGGAATCCGGTGGTGGATATTTTGTTGGGAGAAAAGTTAGGAATGGCAAAGGCCAAGGGAATACGAACAGAAGTATTTTTGCTTTTACCCCAATTTTGCGATGTCGATGATTTTGATTTATGTGTTATCTTTGCCAATGCGATGGATAATGCAATTCATGCCTGTCAATGGCTCCATGAGGAAAAATTCATCCAAATCACAGGGGAACAACAGGGGGATTTTTATAGACTGACATTTGAAAATGCTTGTCTAGATGAACCGCTGCCACCTGTGGGAACTGGACTTTCTAATATCAGAACGGTTGCCGAAAAATACCATGGCACAATGCTGATAGAAAAAGTGGAGAATCGCTTTTCTTTACATGTATTGCTGGACATTTCATTACATCCAAAGAGCATTTCAATTCAAAAGTCTTGCAATTATTTTTAAGGCCGATAAAATAGAATCATGGAAGCAAAACGCGCGATGCTCCTTAGAGATAAGGCAAGAAAATGAATTGCTCATGTAGATGGGAATTCAGATTGGAGGAACAAATATGGAACCAATTTTCAGAATGATTTCCAGTACAGTAAATGCTCAGGTATCGACTGCCAAAGAGCGGGCCGTCAAAGCGCAGCCCGTCGAAGAAAAACCAGTCGAAGATAAGGACAAAAACCATCCAGTAAAGCCGATAATGGATGAATATATTCCAGAGAAAAAACAAGCAGAGGACAATCCCCAAATACCAGGAGAACAATCCAAGGAGGATGCCCCAGATAAGGTGGCAGGGGCAAATGATCCAGAAAAGAAAGATTCTGATAAAAAAGTGGAGAAATGTACGGGCAACACCGATCGCGTAGATCGGGAAATCGAAAAGTTGAAAAGGAAAAAGAAGGAATTGGAAGGGCAGATTCATTCAGAAACGGATGATAAAAAAATTGAGCAATTGGAAAAAGAATTAGCACAGGTAGAACGGGAATTAAGTCAAAAAGACAATGACGCATATCGGCGTCAACATACCGTATTTTATTAAAATATCCATTCCCTTATCGGAACCCGATGGTTGATTTGCGGTTCCGGTAGGGTGTTTTTTTATTTGTAAGAAGACATATGGTTGTCATGTTTCGTGTGATATGATACTATCACAGTATAAACGATGTATGAGCAAAGGAGCGGCGTTTAGTTTTTAAATATAAGCCAACATCCTTTGTCCATGTAAAAAAACAGATAGGAGAAAAGGTATGGCATCGAATCCGGAATTTGTAGAATATATCGCGGATCAACTGAAAGGAGCAGGAGTGATTACTTACCGGAAAATGTTTGGTGAGTATGGTATGTATGTGGACGGCAAAATTTTTGCAGTGATCTGTGATAACCAATTGTTTATTAAAATAACGGAAGCGGGAAAAGCGATGCGGCCGGAGCTTCAACAGGCGCCGCCCTATGAAGGAGCTAAAAATTATCTGCTAGTAGAAGATATCGATGACACGGCGGCTCTTACAAAGTTAGTGGCGGCGACTTGCAAGGAACTTCCGGATCCAAAACCAAAGAAACCAAAAAAGGCGAAAAAGGCATCCAGCAAAACGTGAAGAGATTTTCGGAGACTGGGAATGGAGGAAGTCTATGGTGGAATATGAATATATTTGTCATACTTTTAAACCTGTATATGATGCATGGTCAAAGATTTTGATCCTTGGGAGTTTTCCCTCAGTGAAATCCCGGGAACAGGGGTTTTATTATGGGCATCCTCAAAACCGATTTTGGAAAGTGCTAGCCAATTTACTATGCTGCCAGATACCAATCACAACAGAAGAAAAGAAAAGATTGCTCTTGGAACATCATATTGCGGTCTGGGATGTGATTCAAAGCTGTGATATTAAAGGCTCCAGTGACAGTAGTATCCGGAATGTGGTGCCGGCGGATGTCGGAGCCGTGATGGAAAAAACAAAGATTTGCAGAATATATGCCAATGGTAAAAAGGCGGAGAGCTTGTATAAAAAATATATTTTTCCGAAAATAAAAGTAGGGATTACTGTACTGCCGTCTACCAGCCCGGCCAATGCGACCTGCTCTTTAGAAAAATTGATTGAAATATGGGGCAGAGAGCTCCTTTTTTTCTGATTTCACGATTAAGAAGTCCGAAAACCCTTGATTTTTGCTGGAAATAAGCTGGTAACGGAGGGAAACGTATGAACAAAAAACGGATGAAAAAACTCCCCAGGCTTTTATTTGCCGCCCCTTGTAGCGGAAGCGGAAAAACGGTTATTACCTGCGGAATATTAAAAATTTTACAAAGACGAAAAATTTCCTGCGTTTCTTTTAAATGCGGGCCAGATTACATTGATCCTTTGTTCCATCAATATGTGTTGGGAATACCAGGATATAATCTTGACAGCTTTTTTTTGTCGCCAAAGCAAGTAAGCGATTTGTTTGAAGAAAAGGTTAAAGGGGCAGATATGGCTATCTTTGAGGGCGTTATGGGTTATTATGACGGGGTTGCCGGAATCACTACCCATGCCAGCGCATACGAGATCGCGCAAATTACAAAGACCCCGGTGATTCTGATTGTCGATGGAAAAAAAAGCAGTCTATCTTTGGCCGCAACCGTAAAGGGATTTCTGGAATACAAACCAGACAGTCGTATATGTGGCGTAATTTTAAATCGGACTTCTCCCATGATGGCAGAGAGAATGCGACCGTGTCTGGAAGAATTGGGAATTCGTCTGTATGGCACGCTTCCTTGTTGTGAAGAAGCAGAGTGGGAGAGTCGTTATCTGGGACTGACATTGCCAAAGGAACAGCTCCGGCTGCAGGAGAAGATGGATGCTTTGGCAGATCGGCTAGAACCATATCTGGATGTGGAAGGACTGTTGGATCTGGCAGAAACTGCGCCGCCTGTACATCGAATCAGCAATCCGTCATTTTCAGATGATATGAAGAAAAAAGAAATTCGTAATATTGCAATTGCCAGAGATGAGGCTTTTTGTTTTTATTATCAGGAAAATCTAGAATTACTAGAGAGAAATGGGTGGAAACTGATTCCGTTTAGTCCTCTTCATGACAAACATCTTCCATGTGCCGGAATTTCAGCGATTTTGTTGGGAGGCGGATATCCAGAAGTATATGCCAGAACATTGTCAGAAAATAAAGCTATGCTGTCGGAACTCCAGATCGCACAAAGACAGGGAATAAAGTTCCTCGCAGAATGTGGGGGATTTCTTTATTTGCATGAAACGCTAGAGGGGATAGATGGCGTTTCTTATCCTATGGTCGGACTGATCCGGGCCAAAGGATATCGAACGGAAAGATTGTCTCGATTTGGTTATATCATTTTGTTGGATAAAGATGGGCGAAGGATAGCGCGGGCGCATGAATTTCATTATTGGGACAGTACGATGCCGGGTGAGGATTTACAGGCAGTGAAACCCTTAAGCACAAAGGGCTGGGAGTGTATGTATGTGACGGACCAGATGATTGCTGGCTTTCCTCATCTGTATTATGGCTCAAATCCGGAATGGATTTTGGAATTTCTTGGATGAGGCCAGAGAATATTTAACCAAAGGCGTTATGGCTTCTAGCGTATGTGGAGATTAACATAATGAAGATTGAGCGAATGATCGGGATTTTATCCATTCTTTTACAGCAAAAGAAAGTGACAGCGCCATATCTGGCAGAAAAGTTCGAAGTTTCCCGCCGTACCATCAACCGGGATATTGAAGCGTTATGTATGGCGGGAATTCCCTTGGTGACAGAACAGGGACAAAATGGCGGCATTTCCATCATGGAGGGTTATGCCATTGATCGCGCTTTACTTAGCACAGCGGATATGCAGGCGATTTTAACGGGTTTGCGGAGTCTGGACAGCGTGAGCGGGACAAATCGTTATGCTCAACTAATGGAAAAATTATCTGCGGGCGCTTCTAATCTGATTGCAGGCGATACCCACATTTTGATAGATCTTTCCTCCTGGTACAAAACGTCCCTTTCTCCGAAGATAGAATTGTTGCATGAGGCAATTCTTTCCGGGCAAAAAGTTTCTTTTACTTATTTTTCACCCAAAGGAGAGACCGAGCGGATGATAGAGCCATATAATCTGATTTTTCAGTGGTCTAGCTGGTATTTGTGGGGATGGTGTGAGACCAGAGAAGATTTTCGCCTTTTTAAGTTAGGGCGAATGACAAAATTGCGAAAGCGGGAATCTTTTGCAAAGCGTTTTTGTCTGTTGCCCAACTTTTCATCAGAGCAAATGTTTTCTTATATTTATCCGATCAAGGCAAAAATACAACCGGAATATAAATGGCGATTAGTGGATGAGTATGGCCCGGATTGTTTTATTGTCCAGTCGGATGGCACCTTGCTTTTTTCTGCTGTGTTTACAGATAAGACAAGTATTGTCAATTGGATTACATCTTTTGGTGAGGGAGCGGAACTTTTAGAGCCAGCAGAATTCCGGAAAGATATATTGCAATTTGTGGAAGGGATTCGAAAAAAATATCAGGAATCATGACATGCTGTTGTCATGATTCTTTTGATAGAATATAGCCATCAAAAGAAAGGATGGACTTATTTATGAATTATGAGATTGTAACATTGAATGAAAAAATTGCTGTAGGGATTTCAGCCAGAGCAAATAATAACGCTCCGGATGTGTGTGCTGTCATCGGCGGGTTATGGAATCGGTTTTTTAAGGAAGGCGTGTATGAATCCATTCCACATAAAGCAAATGAAAAAGCTTTGGGGATCTATATGGATTATGCAGGAGAAATTAATGTAGATTATACAGCGATGGTTGCTTGTGAAACGACAAAAGAACCGGTGAAAGGAGAATATACCGTTTGTCACATTCCAGCCGGGAGATATGCGAAATTTGTTGTTCATGGGGATATGGTGCAGGCAGTTGCTATGGCATGGCAGGAGATTTGGCAGATGGATCTTCCCAGAACGTTTCAATGTGATTTTGAAGAATATCAGGATGATTCTATGGACAATGCAGAGATCCATATTTATGTGGGATTAAAAGCAGAATAGCAATGTTCTTTCGGGGCGGCACAGGCTGCCCCGTTTTTTTCATTGAATCTCTGAGCTGTCTGTGGTAAACTACTATCACAACAAGTAGGATGGCTAAAAAGTAAGATAATAACAAGAGATAACGGTTAGTATCAGATAAGGAGCTATTATTATGTTAAAAGAAAATTTGCTTCCGGAAATTCTTGCAATTGTTCATGAGTGTGGGGATATTATGCTGCGTGCTACGGATATCGATCGTAAGATTCACCAGAAGGAAGGAAAAGGAAATTTTGTGACCGATTATGATTCCAGGGTACAAAAAGTTTTAAAAACCCGGCTTTTAGCTCTGATGCCAGAAGCCGTTTTCCTGGGAGAAGAAGATCAGATGGATCATACAGATATCTCGCAAGGCTATGCATTTATTGTGGATCCAATTGATGGTACAGCCAATTTTATTCGTGGATATCATGCCAGTTGCATCAGCGTGGCTTTAGCAGAGAATGGATATCCGGTATTGGGAGTAATTTATAATCCATATCAGAAAGAAACTTACTATGCAGAAAAAGGAAAGGGAGCATACTGCAACGGAGAGCGTATTCAGACATCGGAGAGAACTCTGGAAGAAGGGTTGATTTTGTTTGGAGTCGCTCCGTATAATAAAGAGTTGATGCAAAAGTCTTTTGAGATAGCATACCGCTACGTATCTCGGGGAGAAGATCTGCGCAGAAGTGGCTCTGCCGCCATAGATCTATGTATGGTGGCCAGCGGAAGGGCAGAATTTTTCTTTGAAATGGTGTTGTCTCCCTGGGATTATGCCGCTGGTGCCTTGCTGGTAGAGGAGGCAGGTGGTTTTACCGGAGATCTTGAGGGGAGACCATTGACCTATGACCGGAAACAGACAGTTACAGCCAGGGCGCCTAAGGTAGAGTTGTTGAAATGATATGGACGGCAGATTCTATCATGTACAAGATTATGGTGCGGCAATGGAAAATATGCTCTTCCCTTTTGCATGTTCTGGAAGAATTGCGTATGGTATGTCTGCTGCCTATAAGAATTGCGGCAGAAGAGGTAATTCCGACAAAAGGGAAGAAATCTTTTGAAGAACATGCATGGTTTAATCTCGATGTAAAAGTCGCGAGAACTGTGGATATCAACCAGTAACCCTACTTGAAAACCTTAAAGGTTTTTATGATATCTTCTTGAATACGATAGGCATTGGCGTTGATTTCGCTTTCTTTAAAGGCATCAAAGCTGACCATCCAGTTTTTCATGCCAGTCGGGGTTACCGGGATGTAAACGGCAGTATTTAAAAAGTCACAAGAACCTTCACACAACAGATAAGAGTGATATTCTGTCTGAAATGGTTTTGTGGTCCAAGAGAGTATATCCGTATCCAATTTCAGACGTTCATTCAGCTTTCCGCTTTCCACATATGCCTGGATTGCTTCGTGGGAACTGAAATCTTCGGAGTCTGATACTGGCATGACCATAATCTTTCCATAGTCTCGGACCGGATTCATGGATACTTCTGAGCGCTCATCCCGGATGCTGACTTGCCCAAAGGAAGTCCAAACGACGACAGAGGCTATGGTTTCCTCCTCTTTTTTTAGCGAATAGACCAGAATAGTACTTTCTTTTGTCTGGACATCGAATCGATATCCGGCCAGGTCTGAAATATTTAAAACTTGTTGGAGATACGAATTCAGACCGCCGCTTTGTATATATTGGTCGATCTCGTCTTCTGTGCCTATCAGCGCAGAATCCTGGAATGTTTCAAATTCATGAGTGGGTTTTGATATCTCTGAGCTATTGTAGAAAACAATGGGACAGATTTTGTTAGTGCCAAAAGACCAGCTTCCAGGATATTCGATGTAGAATAAGTCATTGTCTAGGTAGCGAAGGGGATGGCCATCTGGCCCGGCCTTATCCGGAATAGAATGGATAGCACAGTAGGCAAAGGAAACCGTTGGCGCGGAATCTGCTGGTTCGGCAGCAAAAGCAGGAACAATGGCAAGAGCAGACGACAGCATGCAACAGGCAAGGAATGAAGATAATCCTTTTTTGTGATTTGTTTTCATAAATAATTCCTCCTTTTGAATTGAAAAACGGCTGTACTTACACATCAGGATATGATAAATATATCAGAAAAAGGTCAGGATAACAATAGTTCTTAAAATGTTTTCCTTTTTTAAAAGGAAGAAAAAATACACATAGTAAAATATCGATAAGGAGACGAATTGTGGCAGAACATATACTGGAACTGGATGGAATCAAAAAGAGTTTTGACAAGACCCAAGTACTGAAAGGCATCCATCTGTCCATCCAGCAGGGAGAATTTATTACTTTCCTTGGTGCATCTGGCTGTGGGAAGACTACTACTCTGCGGATCATTGCCGGTTTGGAAACTCCAGACGAGGGAAAAGTCTTTCTGAATGGGAAGGATGTAACAGGTTTGGAGCCTAATCGGAGGAATGTAAATACGGTATTTCAGAATTATGCTCTGTTTCCTCACATGAATGTATTTTCCAATATTGCTTATGGTCTTCGGTTGAAACGATTACCGAAAAAAGAAATTGTCAAAAAAGTGGAGGAAATACTGGAGCTAGTGCAGCTATCCGGATATGAAAAACGAATGCCTTTTGAGCTTTCCGGTGGACAGAAGCAGCGGGTGGCGATTGCTCGGGCGGTGGTCAACAATCCGCAAGTGTTGCTTCTTGATGAGCCTTTGGGGGCGTTGGATCTGCAACTTCGCCGACAGATGCAGATTGAGCTGAAGCGTATTCAGAAACGTCTGAAAATTACATTTATCTACATTACGCACGATCAGGAGGAAGCTCTTAACATGTCCGACCGGATCGTGGTGATGGATAATGGACAACTAGAGCAGGTAGGTACCCCCAATGAAATCTATTATCATCCGAGAACCAGTTATGTGGCACGGTTTGTAGGAACGGCCAATATTTTGTCTGGGCGGTTAACCCGGGTGGAAGATGGGATTGCCTGGGTTGAGGTTGTCTGTCAGTCTAGAGAACCGGCAGTTCTGGTTCGGGCAAAGCTTACGGCAGCTCAGGCAGAGAAAAATCAGTTGGGACAGATAAAACCGGGACAGAAGGTATCTATGGCTGTGCGAAGTGAAAATATTCTGTTGGAAAAGGAAGCGGGTCCAGGTTTGCGTCTTTCGGTGATTGAGAAAAACTTTGCTGGGGGAATGTTGCGCATTTGTCTGGACGGAGGCTTGCAGGGAGAATTGGTATCGAGTCGTCAGGGGATGGATTCTGCTTTTCAGGCTGGCGATAGGATCACGGCATACTGGGAGCCAGAGCATGGAATATTGGTCGATCTGGAATGATATATGGAGGAAACCAGAAAAATGGGGCAAACTACGAAAGAAAGCGAAACGATTGTGCGATGGAAAAAAACAAAACCAACAACAAGGAGAAACCGGTGGTGGCTGATTGTGATGCCCTTATATCTGTTTACGATTTTTTTTGTTGCGCTTCCTATGGTGTATCTGTTGGTTCTAAGCTTTTTAACCAGGGCTAGAACCTGGGGTGTGGTGAATGAATTTACATTAGATAATTATATCCGGATTGCGAAGCCAGTTTATTTAAATACGTTTAAAGAGTCCTTTCAGATGGCTGTCATTACTACCGCCGGAACTTTGCTGATCGGATATCCTTTTGGATATTTTATGGCTCGAATGTCGGCAAGAACCAAAAGCCTGATGATGCTTTTGGTAGTGATTCCTTTCTGGACGAGTGCTTTGATGCGCATGTATGGTTGGATTATCATTTTTCGCAGCAATGGACTTCTTGATAAGTTGCTTATGGGGATGGGGCTTACCGATTCGCCACAAAAGCTGTTGTATTCTTATCCGGCGGTTCTGGTAGGAATGATATATTCTCTTTTGCCCTTTATGATCCTTTCTATCTATTCCAGCACGGATAAGATGGATTGGAGTCTGGTGGAGGCAGCGAGAGATTTAGGGGCAACAAGAGGGAAAGCCTTTTTTACGATCACCATGAAACTGACGTTGCCAGGGATTTTGTCGGGCATTGTGTTGGTGTTTATCCCCTCTATGGGACTGTTTTTTATCGCCGATATTTTAGGCGGTGGTAAGATTATGCTGGTGGGAAATCTGATCCAGAATCAGCTTCAAAATGGCAGGGATTGGCCGTTTGCTGCTGCCTTGTCCGTAGTCCTGATGATATTTACCTCTGTGATGATTTGGATTTATCGCAGAGTGACAGGAGTAAGGGAGCTGGAGGGATTATTGTGAGAAGAAGGATTCGATTTTCCGTTATTTATCAGGTCATTCTGTTACTGTTAATGTACATACCTATTTGTGTAGTAGTCATCTATTCCTTTAATGAATCGCGCAATTCGACGATCTGGACCGGATGGAGTCTCGATTGGTATCGAAAGTTGATGAAAAACCGTTCTTTGTTGGAAGCATTAAAAAACAGCGTGATTTTGGCAACGATAAGCAGTGGGGCGGCAGGAATCATCGGAACGCTAGGAGCAGTCGGTATGGCCAGAATCGGCTGGCGAAGTAAAGGTGTCGTGGAATATATTTCTTCGATTCCGATTATGATTCCGGAAATTATTTTAGGAATGGTGTTTATGGCCTTTTTTGCCATGCTGAACCTGCCTTTTGGCATGGTGACTCTGGTTCTTGGCCATACCACTTTTTGTGTGCCTTATGTGTATATGATGGTGAAAGCCAGCCTAGTGGGGATTGACCGATCTCTGGGGGAAGCGGCAAAAGATCTGGGAGCTTCAGAAAGAAGAGCATTTTTTGATATCACCTTGCCGTTGATTCTGCCAGCCGTGTTTTCGGGTATGCTTCTGGCTTTTGCCATGTCGTTGGACGATGTGGTGATTAGTATTTTTGTGACAGGTGCGAAGACGAACACGCTTCCCATACGTATTTATACACAGTTAAAATCAGGTGTGACGCCAGAGATCAACGCATTGTGTACGCTTATGTTGGCGGTGACTTTTTTGCTAGTGGGGATGTCAAGACTGTTAGGAGGCATCAGAAAAAAATACCCTCAGTGAGCGAATGGCCTTTATTCACTGAGGTGAGATTTATGGAGGAAGAAAATGCGAAGGAGGAAAAGGATTATGAGAAAAACAAAAGGATTTTTTGCTGTGCTGATGGCGATGGCTTTGGTGGTGGTCAGCCTTTCGGGATGCAAGGGAAGCGGTGGGGAAAGTGAGAAGAAAGAAAAGGGTGATCCTGGTGAGCTGAATATTTATACCTGGGCAGAATATGTTCCTCAGGATGTGATCGACCGTTTTGAGTCTGAGACGGGAATTCGGGTGAATTATACGAATTTTGAGGCGAATGAGGAAATGTTAGCAAAGTTAGAGACCAGTGAGGGCGGAGAATATGATATTATCATTGCTTCGGACTATATCATTAAGATCGCGGCAGAAGAAGGGTTAGTGAAAGAGCTGGATAAAGAAAAGATTCCAAATTTTAAAAATATTGATCCTGTTTTCCAGAATTTTTTTTATGATCCGGAAAATAAATTGACAGTTCCTTATGGTCCGGGGATTCCTTTATTGGTGTATGATCCATCGGTGGTTACCTGTGAAATCACTGGCTATGATTCTTTATGGGATGCGTCGCTAAAGGATAATCTAGCGTTGATGGATAGTGAGCGGGTAGTTATGGGAATGACCTTAAAAACCATGGGGGAGTCATTTAATACAGAGGATTTGGATGTGATCCGGGCAGCCGGGAATAAATTGATGGAGCTGGCGCCCAATGTACGGGTGCTGAGTCAGAATCAGACGCAGGATTATCTGCTTAGCGGAGAAGTGAGTGCGGCGTTTCTCTTTACTTCTCAGGTTGTTTTGGCATTGAGCCAGAATCCGGAGCTAGAGGTGGTTTATCCCAAAGAGGGACTTGGTTTTGGGGTGGATGCTGCATTTATTCCATCAAAAGCTCCGAACAGCGATAATGCCCATGCGTTTTTGAATTTTATTTTGGACGGGGAAATGGGGGCGCAAATAGCACAACAGACTTATTATCTTTGTCCTAATCAGGCGTCTTATGAGTTTCTGGATGAGGAGTTTAAGAAAAGCTTGATTATCAGTACAGATGATGTTCCCAATGGGGAATTTATTCAGGATGTAGGGCCGGAGGCGACATCATTACATGAGGAGTTTTGGACGGAGTTTAAGGCGGCGCTGGATTAAAAGGGGCGTTTGCGGATTAAAAAATTGGAAATTTTAAAATTTGATTGACAAATGTTTTTTTCGGAGTTATGATTAGCAATAATTTTACAAGTAAATGTGTTGATAAGGAAGAGTACCGATTACGAAGTCTGCAGAGAGCCATGGATAGGTGTGACATGGTGACTGGATTTTCGGGAAAATCGCCTTTGAGCAGTCTGACTGAAGGAAAAAACCGATAAGTATCTGTGTAGGTCAAACCGGTGGGTGTCCGTTACTACGCCGCCTGTTATACCGCGAAAGCGGTCAGATGGGAATGAGTGACTGCCATCAGGCAGTAATAAGGGTGGTACCGCAGAAGTTTTAGCTTTTGTCTCTTAGGGAGGCAAAAGCTTTTTTTGTTTTTAAAAAAGTAAGGTCATATCTGCTGTCAGAGACAGCAGTTGACAAACAGATATCTCACAACAAGCAGTGAGATATTTGTTCCTTGCGATATTGCCGAATACCTATGTGCTACAATATTTGGCTTATGGATCGCAAGAATAAATATTATGTATGATTTATTTTAAGGAGGATGAACAATTATGAAAAAAAATGGAAAAATGATGGCGCTGGCTTTGTCAGCAATGTTAGCTTTGAGCATGACTGGCTGTGGTTCTTCTGAAAGCCAGAGTACAGGGACCACAGCAGACCAGAAAGAGACTACAGCAGCTGAGGCTTCGGCAGAGAGTAAAGAGGCTGATGACAGCAAGCAGGCGCCGGCGGAGGGAGCCACAGTATTTAAGCTGGGAACTACTGTTAATGAGCAGGACAGTTTTCAGGTAGCGGCAGAAAAGTTTGCGGAACTGGTGGCAGAGCGCACAAATAACGCTTATGCGATTGAGATTTATCCCAACGGAACCCTTGGTGGTGAGCGTGATATGCTGGAGAGTATGCAGATTGGCACCTTGGATATGGGTATTATTACCAGCGGCCCATTTATCAATTTTTCTTCTGCCATGGGAGTTTTAGATATGCCGTATCTGTTTGCCAGCAATGAAGAGGCGTATGCGGTGCTAGATGGCGAGATTGGTCGCGAGCTTTTGGATACTTTGGAGGATTCCGGTCTGAAAGGTTTGGCTTATGCAGAGCGTGGTTTCCGTAACTTGACCAATAGCGTAAAGCCAATTCAGACAGCAGCCGATCTTTCTGGCATGACGATTCGTATTATGGAAAATGACGTATATACGGCCAGCTTTCAGGCAATGAATGTCAATGCCACTCCGATGGCATGGGCAGATGCTTTGACAGCATTGCAGCAGGGAACCGTACAGGGCCAGGAAAATCCGATCAATGTAATCTATTCTTATAGTTTGTGGGAATCCCAGAAATATGTGACACTGGACCGCCATTCTTACTCTACAGCGATTATTACCATGAGCGCGGCTTTGTTTGACTCTCTGGATGCGGATACTCAACAGATCTTTTTGGATGCAGCTCAGGAGGCGGCCGAATATGAGCGTGCATGGGTGGCGGATCAGGAAAGCTCTCAGCTTCAGGCTTTGAAGGACAATGGTATGGAAGTGATTGAGAATCCGGATTTGGCGTCCTTTAAAGAGGCAGTGCAGCCGGTATATGATCAGTATAGTGAGTACAGCGATTATGTGGCCAGAATTCAGGAAGTAATTGCAAATATGCAGTAATTCCAATAAAAACGTAAGAAATGGTCAGGAATATTGCTTTTTGAATGTTAAGCTGTTTCCTGACCGCTTCTTTAGGACCATTTATGAAAGGGGATTCCTATCTTGATTATTGTTCATGGTATTCATAAACTCAGTGATATACTGGATAAAATTGTGGAGGTCGTGATCGTATTCATGCTGGGGGCGATGGTGGTGATTACAGGAGCGCAGATTGTCTGCCGCATTTTCTTTACCTCGCTGGCCTGGAGTGAAGAGGCGACCCGATATCTGCTAATCTGGAGCACACTGTTAGGTGCTGGCTGTGTGTACAAACATGCCGGTCATATCTCTATTTCTATTGTCCAGGATATTTTACCAGACAAAGCAAAGGATGTGCTGCAAATCGTGATTCATGGCTTGTGCAGTTTCCTTTTTGTTTTGATTATGTATTATGGAATTCAGTATTTTGGAAGACAGGGAAAGCAGCTTTCTCCTGCGATGCGTCTGCCTATGCGCTATATTTATACCTGCATTCCGATTGGCTGTGGGATTATGGCGTTTCATGCGCTGGATGCCGTGATCCAGAGTTTTTTGCATTTGCTGGGAAAGGAGGAAGCATAATATGGCAGCGCTATTGTTTATAACTTTTATTGTGTTGCTTGTTTTGGGAGTTCCAGTAGCATTTTCCATTGTGCTGTCTTCGGTGGCAGTTATGGCTAAGGGCGATGTTCCCCTTTTAATGATCGTACAGCGAATGTTTGCTTCCGCGGATTCTTTTTCGCTTATTGCAGTGCCATTTTTCATTTTTGCTGGAGATCTGATGGCCAAGGGAAAGGTATCTAAGGTGCTGGTAGAATTTGCTGAGGCATTGCTGGGGATGATCAAAGGTGGCCTCTCCATTGTATCGGTGCTGGCTGGTATGTTTTTTGCAGCGATTTCAGGTTCTGGCGCGGCAACGACTGCGGCAGTGGGAGCTACGCTGATCCCGGAATTGAAAAAAAGAGGCTATAATGAAGAAAAATCAGCGGCTTTGATTGCGGCCGCCGGTACGATTGGGGTGGTGATTCCGCCGTCTGTTCCTATGGTGCTTTATGCAGTTATTGCAGAGCAGAGCGTAAATACTTTGTTTAAGAATGGCTTTGTTCCAGGGGTGTTGATGGGAGTGATCCTGATTGCGATTTCTCTCTACGAGGCACACAAGAAAAACTATCCCAAAGGAGCGGCTTTTTCTTTCAAAAATGTGGCGAAAACTTTTATTAAGGCAATATGGGGAATTTTGATGCCTTTGATTATTCTCGGCGGGATTTTTTCAGGGTATTTTACCCCTTCGGAAGCAGCAGATGTGGCAGTCATTTATGCCATCTTGGTATCGGCTTTTGTGTACCGAGATATGGGCCCAAAGGAACTGTTTAACATTATGAAAGGCAGCGCGAAAACTTCAGCTGTAATTATGATTATTATTTCCTGCAGTGGTCCTTTTGGCTGGGTTTTGGCCAACTGGAAGATTCCAGAGGCTATTTCCAGTTCTGTTTTAAGTGTTTCTAGCAATCCCTATATCATTATGTTTTTGATTGCCATCATCATTTTGATTGCTGGAGTGTTTATGGAAACTTCATCAGCCATTATTATTTTGACGCCAGTTTTTTTGCCGTTGGTAAAGGCTATGGGTATCAGTCTGGTACATTTTGGGATTGTGTTTGTGGTGGGCATTGCGATCGGTATGATTACTCCGCCAGTGGCCATTAATTTGTTTGTTGCATCAGGAATTACGGGGTTGCCGATTGAAAAGATTTCTAAAGCGGTAATACCTTATTTGTTGGGACTTGTTCTGGTGTTTTTTATGATTCTTTATGTACCCATGTTGGTGCCAGGATTGATGTGAGAAAATGAGAAAATATTGGGAAAAATTGTTGACAAAATTTTATAACTGTATTATAGTATAGGAGATGTCGAGGCGTGGCTCAGTTTGGTAGAGCGCTGCGTTCGGGACGCAGAGGCCGCAAGTTCGAATCTTGTCGCCTCGATGGTTTCCATAGTAGGATATCATGGCCTCATGGTCAAGCGGTCAAGACGACGCCCTCTCACGGCGTAAACCCGGGTTCGATTCCCGGTGAGGTCATAGGTGCTTTGGACAATGTCCAAAGCATTTTTGACGCTTCCGTAGCGCAGTTGGTAGCGCAACGCATTCGTAATGCGTGGGTCGCCGGTTCGAGTCCGGCCGGGAGCTTTATAGGGCATTAAAGGCATGAGAAGAAGGTGTTGAAAAAAGTCATCGACTATTTCTCTTATCGGGTGTCCGGCTGTTCACGAACACGTTATCTGATATTGACGGATTTTTTCCGTTAAAGGCAGACTGTGTACGGGAACCGTCCGAGCATAGGATATGGAAATGGCAGATGGCTTATTTTGTGCTCCTTTTTTGTTGTTTTTTAATATGTTTAATGAGGGAGGATTTTTAGAGAAAATGGTTAGAAAATGGATAAAAAGGTTTGGATTAACCATTTTATTTTTGCCAGTGATATTGATAATTGCGGTAGTGGCATTTGAATGGTTTGGCATGCGTATGAATCATAAGGCCACGGATCGGCAGACGAAGAACATGCAGACAAATTTAGTGAATGAAATTTCGGATATAGAAATCCTCCATGTTTACTCGGAAACTGGAAATATATCAGGAACGGGAAATCATGTAGAATGTTTGTCCGTGATCACATTTGCAACAGAAATGACAGAAACCGAAATAAGAGATCGAATGTCAGAATACTATACGCTTGATGGCTGGGAATGTTATATAAATAAAATTGATGATCATTCCTTTTCCTTTTATCAGAGTACCTCAGCTCCTTTTCCGAACAATTTAGAAGGACATTAATAAGGAGGGGCTGTTGTTGTACCCAGAGTAGATTTGAGAACTATGGATTTTATTTTTCTATGGACAAAATGATTGAAATGATCAAAAAAATTACAATTACAAGGAGCAATGTCATTTAGATAAGGAAACGAGAAACGTAGTCAAGGAAAAGGGGAGAGAACCATTGCCAAAATCGTCTGCTCCTTTTTCCGGTTTCGAGATTAAGAATTCCTAAAACTCCTGACTTTTGCTAAAAACGAAACAAAAATATACAAACTCACTC
>JAAWNY010000030.1 GCA_022799175.1 Lachnospiraceae bacterium
TAATCAAGGAAATGAGGCGAGAACCAACGCCAAACCGTCTGCTCCTTTTTCCGGTTTCGAGATTAAGAATTCCTAAAACCCCTGACTTTTGCTAAAAACAAAACGAAAATATACAAACTCACTTCGCTCAGACAGTGTATATTTTCGTTTCAACGCCAAATTCAGGGATTTAAGGACTTCTAAATCTCTGCAAAGTCAAAATTCCGCAGACGGTTTGGCGTTGGTTCTCGCCTCATTTCCTTGATTATGCTTCTCGTTTCCTTATCTAAATGACATTGCCGCCAGAGGATCTCTCTTTTTTATTCTTCTCGCAAAAGCATTCCTTCTGTGTACTTTCTCTCCATATCATGACGCAACTTTCGATTCTCCACCGTATCAAAAATAATGGAAAAATCATAATCTTCCGGATATAATTTCTCTGCTGCCACATGAAGTTTCACTCGCTTATGGTTAATCCAGATTTTTTTGCCCGGCAGTTGTACTCTTAAAACGCCTTTCTCATTTACTGGCTCACACACGATTCCGATCTTCCTGTCCGGATAAAGCATAACGCTGTCTCCCCGCTGATACTTTTGTTCCATCTCGCGGTTCCTTTTCTCCTTCCTCATCCGGGAAATACTGGAAGTCTTCTTTTTCTCAATTCTTGTATCTTCCTTCTGAAACCGGTAACTCTTCTCTGCCCCTTCACCATACGCCGCACGGATTGCCACTCGCAACATCTCATTGGGCATTCCCAACCGATCTGCAATATGGAAGGCACAGCTCTCTCCCGCCTCGCCAATCACCATCTGGTATGTCGGCCTCAGCGTCTCCCGATCAAAGGTCATTCTCGCATTCAAAATTTTCGATGTCCGATTTGCATACTCTTTCACCTCCGGATAATGGGTGGTAACAAGAAAAAGTGCACCGCTTTTTCTCAGTTCCTCTAAGATAGCAATCGCAATGCCCATCCCTTCCGCCGGATCTGTTCCGGAGCCTAACTCATCCATAATCACCAGACTGTCCTGATTCATCTCACCCAAGATCTCCAGCACATTTTTGATGTGCGCTGAAAAAGTAGACAAATTTTCCGCAATATTCTGTCCGTCACCGATATCACAGAGATACGAACTGTTCATACAAATATCCGCCTCTTTACAGGCAACATGCAATCCACACTGCGCCATCATGCAATTCAGCATTACTGTCTTGATTGCCACTGTCTTCCCTCCCGTGTTTGGACCGGTAATAACGATTCCCCGGACATCCTCGCCGACGGCAAACTGTAATGGCACATGGTTCTCTGATTTCATCAACGGATGCCTGGCATCCTTAAGCATAATCCTGCGCTCCGTATTTACAACTGGCGCCACCCCATCCATATCCATACTCAACTTGCCCTTGGATAAAATGAAATCTAGTTTTTCTATCCTCACAATATTTTGATTCATCGCATCCGCCGCATCCGCCACCATCGCCGTCAAAGTATACAAAATGCGGTACACTTCATTTTCCTCGCTGATCTGAAGTAATTGCATTTCTTCATAATATTTAGCTACTCCTGCCGGCTCTAAAAATAACGTATTACCAGTAGCAGATTTATCAATCACACTTCCTGGTATTCTCAATTTATACTCTTTTTTTACTGGAACACAGATTCTGCCATTCCGAAGGGTACAGTAATGATCTGCCATGCATTCTTTATTCGAGCGCAGAATCTGCTCAGCCTTTTTCTTCATCTGTTCTTCGCATCTTGCCATCTGCTCCCGGATCTGCATCAATTCTTTAGAAGCCCTGTCATCTACCTCTCCTCCCCGGATCTGTCGGCCGATCTCCTCTCGCAGCTCTCTGAGCTCCTGTAAATCTTCCTCATAATAAGCCAAGGGATTCTCATACTGCTTTCCTCTGTTCAGATAATCTTTCAGACGTCTGACCGCCGCCAACACTTTCTCCACCCGCTCCAACTGATACGGCGTCAGACAATCCCCCTTCCCGGCAACCGTCAAAATATCCCGGATCTCAGCGACATTCTGCAACGGTGGCGTTCCCAGCTTTTCCATCAGGCATCGGCTATCCGCCGTATCTTTCAACTGTTTTCTCAACTCCCGCTCTGACAGACAAACGGACGTCTCCGTTATCTGCTTTCTTGCCCATTCCGTTACTGCCCGCTCCCTCCACATTTCCTTAATCTTATCAAATTCAATTTGTTTCTCAATATTCATTTTCCTGTTTCCTTTCCTGCTACCTATCCTTCTGCCTTACAACGCTAACAATCATCAGCACCCAGATATCCGGAACAATCACCAAAAATTATCCGCTCTCAACAGAAAAGAAAGACTGCCAAAAAATCGCGAAAGCATCCTGTCTTTCCACAACCACGCCATCTGGTCACACGCACAAAAAGCATGGCCATACAGCCATGCTCATTCTCATTCCGTCCCTCAGAAACAGATATCACACTAAAAAGCAATTGTAAGGCGAAAATGTCAACAGCTACCTCTGCCGCCGACTGGGCAGATCTCCAGACAAAAACTTCTGAAAATCATCCCTGCAATATTTATTTTGCAATTTTCTTCCTCACAATAACATTTAACATGCAACATCCTCCTGAAATTATTTTTGTTTATTATACACACAAGCCCTCTTTCTGTCAAGCCCGAAACTTCTTCCTTTTCCCCTTTGCATATACCTGATTCTCAAAATATCCTTTACTGTCCATCCATCCCCTTAAACCCTTCTCCAAATACCTCCGTCGTCTCCGTCACCATGATAAATGCATTGGGATCGGCAGAATAAATAATTCTCTTCAATTTATAAAACTCATGTTTGCGGATGCTGCAAAGAAGTACCTTTACATCCGCCCCACTATAAGCACCTTTCGCATCCATTACCGTCGCGCTGCGTTCCAGCTCGATCAAAATCCCTTCCGTAATTTTCTCCGGATACCTAGTCACAATCGTGACCATACTCCCAATATCATTTCCGTAAATAATAGCATCCATCACTCTCGTCTGCGCAAACAAACTGATCATTCCAAAAAGCCCCGCTTCTACATTTTGAAATACATAGATAGACATCAATAATATGATTCCGTCCACCATCAACAGTGCTTTTCCGATGGAGATGTGCGGCTTCTTTTTCTGCAAAATATATCCCAGAATATCTGTACCGCCGGTAGTGGAACCTGTCATAAAAATGCAAGACATACCAATTCCCACCAAAATTCCGCCAAACAGACTGCTCATCAGCCGATCGCCCCCATAAACGGGAAACACAGGAGTAATCACACAATCCAGAATCAGCGAACAGACGACACAAGCGATACCCGTAGTAATCACAAATCTCCGACTAAGCATATACCACGCCAATACCAGCAGAGGAACATTAAAAAGGATAGTCAAAGCCCCTACCGGCAGACCAATCAAATAATTGACAATCAACGCAAAGCCGACTGCGCCTCCCGGCGCAATATTCGCCGGCATCACAAAACAATGTGTTCCGATTCCATATATAATAGAGCCTAATAGCAGAAAAAACACATGTTTTATTTGTTGTATATAATGATTCTGATTCATTTCTGCCACCTCTCTGTTTTTATCTCTTTATTATAAAGCCTCACCAGCTATTTGTCGAACCTATTTTCTTCTTTCCCTACCCTTCACCATTTTACTGTCAAATGACTCTCAAGTCCTTAAATCCCTGAATTTAGCGTTGAAACGAAAATATACACGGTCTGAGCGGAGCGAGTTTGTATATTTTCGTTTCGTTTTTAGCAAAAGTCAGGGGTTTTAGGAATTCTTAATCTCGAAACCGGAAAAAGAACAGACCATTTTCGATTGCTTCTCTCTCCTCTTTCTTGGCGTACCTTCCATCACTACTTATTTGCTGCCCAAATGAAATCAAAAACAGAGGAGGAAACCGGCAATACATTCTGCCGTTTTCCTCCCACCTTGTTACAATTTATCTTACTTCTATCGCTTTATTCTTACGCCTGCGGACCCGCATGCTTATGCTGCGACAGCGGCATCACATGCATATTGCCTCTCTGCTCATTCTCAGCCCAGTAGATATCATCTGCCATCTTCGCTTCCGGATTGAACTCCACACCCTCAAAGATGTGCTTTACAAATGCCTTATAACCGACACGGTCAATCAGATGTCCGCCATGCAGATACTCCGGCTTATAATCCAAAGCCCATGCAGAGAACTTCTGCCAGTTGGCGAACATTCCCAGTACTACATCTTCGGTCACCCAGTTTAAGAACAATTTACCAGAACGCGGATTCTGCTTACCAGTACGTCCGCCTAAGGTCACACGATACAGCTTTTTCGGATTTCTGGTCCATGCGCTAGTCGGGCAGGCGATGACACACTCACCACAACCCACACAGCAGCAAGTATCTTTATCAATCTTACCATCCTTATTCAGGGTCAGCACACCGGTTGCGTGATGCTCACAAGCTTTTGCACAAGCGCCACAGCCGATACAACGATCATAATCGTAGACCATCTTGTTGATACCCATCACGCCAAAATCATTAAAGTTAGCCTTCACACAGTCATTCGGACAACCAGCTACCGCCACTTTAATATGATAATGAGATGGGAAAATCAATTTCTCAATCTTTCTTGCCAGCTCATAGGTATTCGCATTGCCCTTGATACAATGGGCATTACCAATACAGGACATGATGTTACGGGCGCCAATGGTCGGATAACCGCTCTGCGGATCATACTCTGCCGGCTGATGAGCAATCGTCTCCATATCCACACCGCACATCTCCACATCCACATCCTTGATATACTCTTGGATCTTCTTATTGCAGGCTTCGATGTTCTCATATTTAATGCCTGGTACATTCAATGTCTGACGAGTACCCATATGGAATGTTCCATTTCCATAGGTCTCACACAGCTCCTGAACCAGAGACAGATGCTTCGCATTGATCAGACCACCAGGAACGCGCAGCTGAAGCATGAATTCTCCCGCAACCTTGGACTGTCTGTAACAATTTATACGGACTTTCTTAACGTCGATATCGTGATTCATATTTTTACGCTCCCTTCCTTAGTCTACCAGATATTTTGCCTGTGTGTAATTGAACACCGGACCCTCCAGGCATACATATACCTCATCAATACGGCAATGGCCGCACTTACCTACCGCACAAGACATCCTGCGCTCAAAGGACACCCAAATTTTCTCATCCGGTACACCGCACTTGCTGCACTCGATACCGGTGAATTTCATCATTGGCGGCGGTCCCACGATCACAACCTCATAGTTATCACCAAAGGACGCCCAGTCAATTTTGGAAACAAACTCGGTCACAAACCCGGTATTCCAACCTTCCTTCTTCTCTGCATCCAAGGTATAGAAGGTGGTGAAACGGTCTTTCCACTTCTCCAGCTCATTCGTAAATACGATACCTTCCTCATTCTTGAAACCAGTGATCAGGGTAACACTCTTGGTATATTCAGGCTCATTGTAGAACTTGTTCAACATGCTTCTCACGGGAGCCAGACCCGTACCGCCGGTAATGACAACCACATGCTTGCCCTCAAACTTATCTACCGGCCAGCCTTTCCCGTAAGCGCCACGCAAGAACAAAACATCGCCCGGGCCTTTGGTAAAAATCTCGTCTGTCACCTTGCCAACGGAACGGATGGTAAAATCAATCCAACCATCGCCATAAGCGCTGACAGAAATGGGAGCCTCGCCGATCTTCGGAATGGAGAGCTGTAAAAACTGCCCATGAGCAGGTTTGATATCGGTTTCCACTTTAAAGGTATATTCTAATTTGCTTTCTTTCTTAACTTCCAGAATCTTACACGGAACCGGTTTTACAATATTATTCATTCTGTTCGTCCCCCTTCCTTATTTGCTTTCTTCTGCAAGGATCTCATCGATCGCCTTCGCCATCTTGTTCACGGTAGCGGTGATGGAGATAAACTCCGGACATCTGCTGGTGCAGCGGCCGCAGCCCACACACATATGGAAATCTTTGAAACGTGCCTTGTAGTCATGGAACTTATGGAGCACTTTATAACGCATTCTATCGGCTGCTGTCTTGCGGAACACATGGCCGCCGGCCATGTCGGTAAAGCCCTCGATCTGGCAAGAAGCAGTAGTTCTCTTTCTCTCACCTACGTTGGTATTCTCATTGTAAATCACATCTGTAGTGCTAAAGCAAGTACAGGTGCTGCAGGCTACGGTACAAGAGCCACAGGAAATGCAGCGCTTGTTATATTCATTCCACATCGGATGGCTCTTTAGCTTGGTCAGAACCTCCTTGTTTGGAATCTCCGGAATCGTAAGCTCAATTTCATTCTTCTCGATAAACTCCGGTTTGAAATCTGTGGCAGCCGCCTCAGCGAACAGCGCAGCAAACGCCTCATCCTTCACATCCACGGTCAGCTCTCCTTCACCCGCGCGGACAGCCATCGCATAATCTTCGGCCTTGTTGGATCCCATGCTCACGCAGAAACAGGTATCCCAGCCTTCGGTACACTCGATCATCACGATCTTAACTTTCTCATTCATCCGCTGATAATACATATCGGCAAAGCCGCCGTTTTCCAGATAGATCTTCTCTTGATGATGCTGCGCATTGATATCACATGGACGCATAAAAATCAACAGTTTCTTACTGGTTGCCTTGCTCTCACGGAACTCATCCTCAGTAAAGTAGAACAGGGACTGGGTAACCGGGCTTAAAACCTCCTTGGCCGGATAATCAGATTTCTCCTTAAATTCAATCTCCTCCACCTTAGACACCTTATCATATTTGATGATATCCGTATCGGAGTACCGGCCTTTTCCGGCAAATCTCTTGGGGGCCCATATCTCGTATTCGCCCTGGAGCTGGTCGAAGATCTTATTCACTTCTTCGAAGCTGACTTTGTATCCCATACTTTTTTATCCTCCTTTATTTTTGAGAGTCCGACAAAACGCGTCACCGGCGCGTTTTTTTGGATACTTCGTGATATTTCCGGATATTCCCAGCATCCGGAACATGCCTTTTGCAGAACTATCGGTATCCCCGCTTTGTAACCATTCAGAAGCCTGAACCGTTACCCCTCTCCGACGATTCTGATGGACTTTGTCACGATTCTTATTGTAACACAAGCGATAAAAAATTTCATTAACAAAAATTAAAAAAACAACAATTTTATGGGGATTTTTGTCAAATTTTTCTATTTGTTTCCCGTATAATAGGAATTCCCGCCAAAAATTGCCAGAGATTTCTTCAAACCCCTGATCGTCTTCCGGCGGGCCCCTATCACAGTCACGCAAAGCGCATCTTCATTTTTACTTCACATCTGCATTATCTTTCAAAAAGTTTACCACCTTATACATCATTGCTGTAGTGTCTACCGCTTCCTCTCCATAAGTATCCTGCAAGGTCTTAACATCCATACCATACTGCTCTGCCACGATCTCCCGATCTGCCTCCTCTATCTGAAACCCTTCCTTCTCTGCGATGGCTTTCACCAGCAATTGCTGCTTGATCGAGATCTCTGCGGACTTCAACAGATCTTCTTGAAACTGTTCCTCCGTCATACCAAACATACTTACATAATCTGCCAGTTCCATACCATACATGCTTACCATACTGTTATAATAACTCAGTTGATTATTGTACTGGTTATCCACAGCCGTCTGATTTAAATCAAATTCGCAATTCTCCACAGCTGCCTGAAATACATCGTTCTCCAGCTGTTGATCCGCCTGTTGTTCCTTTTCCGCCTGCATATCGGCCATCGTATCGGCTTTAAACTCATCAACCGTGCTGAAATCGGACATCCGCTGAACAAAATTATTGTCTAAAACCGCTTCCTTTTTTTCCTCGATTCCATTGACTGTCACATCAAACACAACTGCCTGTCCGGCCAACTCTTCGGAGTGATATTGCTCTGGAAATGTCAGATTCAAACTTCTCTCATCTCCTGTCTTCACCCCGATCAAGCCCTCCTCAAATCCGTCGATAAAGCTGTGAGATCCCAGTTCCAGCTTATATCCCTGGGCTGTGCCACCTTCAAAAGCCACGCCGTCCTTCATACCTACATAATCAATATCCACAATGTCGCCATTCTTCGCCGCCCGATCGGTAATGGTCACATACTCCGGATTGGCATCCAAGATGCTTTGAATTCGTACATCCAATTCCTCCTCAGATACTTCTGTGGACATTCGGGTTATCTCTAGCCCTTTATACTCTCCTAGAGACGTCACCTCTCCCAGATCCACCGCTGTTGTCTGTTCTTCTCCTGCCAAAGCTCCTTCTGATGTTTCTTCCTGGCTCTCTGCCACAGTTGTCTCCTCGACCCCCTGTTTTTTAGAGCATCCGGTCACCAACACCATAACCATCATCCCGCACAAGAACGGCTTTATCAATTTTCTCATTCTGATTTCTTTTCCTCTTTCTTAAAATTTTCCATTTTGTCTGCAGGCAACCGCTCCTTCCCTTCTCTACGGCATACCTTTTCCTTTTATACCACACCCCAACTCTAAAAAAAACCTTTTTCATAATAAATTCACAAAAAATTCAGATTGTACGTTTCTCATACCTTATAAAATGCCTTAAATGCTTGATAAGTATTATAAATATCCAATTTAGATGCCAATTCAAACGGAGCATGCATAGAAAGAATCGGCACTCCCAGATCCACCACGTCCACTTCCAGTTGTGCCACATATTTGGCAATGGTGCCACCACCGCCCTGATCCACCGCGCCAAGTTCGCCTGCCTGCCAGTAAACCCCTTCGTTATCCATAGTCGCAATCACCTTTGCCATCGTCTCTGCACTGGCATCGTTGGCGCCGGATTTTCCTCGGGCGCCTGTATATTTTGTCAGCACGCATCCTTTATTGATATAACTGGAATTATTTGCCTCAAACACATCGGAAAAAGTAGGATCGTAAGCCGCATTGACATCCGACGATAAACACAGAGAATTTCGTAACACCTCACGAGACCGAACCCCTGCCAACTCTGCTAAGTCCTCAATATAATGTCGAAGATATGCCGAATTCATCCCTGTATTTCCCTCCGAGCCAATCTCTTCTTTATCCGTCAACACGGTCACTGTCGTATATTGAGGATGTTTTGTCTCAATCTCTGCCATCAGGGCTGTATAAGCACAAACCCGATCATCCTGCCCATAAGCTCCCACCAGACTGCGGTCTAATCCTACATCCACCGCTTTCTGCGCTGGTACTAATTCAATCTCCGCCCGTAAAAAGTCTTCCTCGGTTATTCCATACTTATCATGGAAAAGCTTCAAAGCCAACAGCTTTACTGGCTCTTTTACCTCATCATCAACAAATGGCAAAGAGCCAATTACAATATTCAGTTCTTCCCCTTTAAGTCCTTCTGCCAGCTTCCGCTCGTTTTGCTTTGCTGCCAAATGAGGCAATAGATCCGTCACACAAAATACGGGATCCCCAGCCTGCTCACCAATGCAAATCTCCACCAGCTCCCCATCCTTTTTCACCACTACCCCATGAAGAGCCAGTGGCACAGTTCCCCACTGGTACTTCCGAATCCCACCATAATAATGAGTCTTCAAATAAGCAATATCTTTTTTCTCATACAAGGGATAAGGCTTCAAATCTAACCTTGGTGAATCAATATGCGCACCATTTATCCTCACTCCCTTATTTAGCGGCTCCTCACCAAATGTAGTTGCCAAAATGGATTTTTGTCGGTTCACCAGATATATTTTATCCCCTGGTTGATATTTTTCTGTCATGCTTAAGGGACGATACCCTGCCGCTTCCAGCATTTCCACCGCTTTCTTCACGCATTCCCGCTCGGTCTTCCCTTCATCCAGGAATTTTTTATAACCTTCGCAAAAAGCTGTTGCTTCCTCTGCCTGTTCTGGCGCCTTCTTACCTATATGAGAAAATTTCCATGTCAGTTGTTCCTCCAGAAGTTTACCTGCTGATTTTTCCTTTTCCTGATCCATATGGTGTATCCTCCTTTTCCTAATCGCTTTCCTTTTTGGGCTTTTCCTACATCCTGTCTTAGCTATGAATCCCGCGTTCGTCCCCTTCTAGCACCAACGTAAAGGGACCATCATTCAAAAGCTCCACCTTCATATCTGCCCCAAAACTTCCATGCTCCACCTTATTCACATACAGACGACACCGCTCCATAAAATACTCATATAGCTGGTTTGCCTTTTGGGGAGTTCCTGCCCCAATAAAACTGGGGCGGTTCCCTTTATGGCAATCTGCATAAAGCGTGAACTGGCTGACTATTAAAAGCTCACCCTCCACATCCGCCAAGGACAGATTTGTCTTTCCCTCCCTGTCCTCAAATATTCGTAGTTTACAGATCTTATCCGCCATCCGATCTGCCGCCGCTTTTGTATCTGTATCTGCCACTCCCAGCAAAATCAAAAAGCCCTTTCCTATCTCTCCGATCGTTTCTCCATCCACCTTCACGCAAGCATGAGCTACCCGTTGCAAAACCACTCTCATAAATTTTCCTCCAGGCACTATTGAAACACCAGCCGCAAATATTCCACTAGCGTTTCCGTCGCCTCTTCCCGATATATAATCTCCCTTGCCAACACCGGATAATCAGTAATCAGATTATCTACCTCCATCAGGCGCAGCCGTTCCATCTCGCTTTTGGAATTCACAGTCCAGGCATGAACTGCCATCCCTTGCGCATGCGCTCTCTCCACCATCTGACGATTGACAAAGCTCGCCCGGATACTGATAAAATCAGCTCTCTCCTCAAAATAAAAATCCCCATAAGCGGCAGACAGAATATACCCTGTCCGCAGCTCTGGCGCCAATAGCTTTACTCGTTCCAGATATTCCAGGCTGGTAGAGGTCACAACGCACTGTTCTTCCATGTCCTTTTCCCGAATCAAGCGTACTACTCTTTCCGGAAGCTGACTTTCCTTACCCAAATTCTTGATTTCAATATTCAAAGAAATCTTTCCCTTGCAGAAGTCCAACACCTCTTCTAGCAACGGAATTCGTTCCCCAGCAAATTCCGGCGAAAACCAGCTTCCCACCTCCAATTCCTGTATCTCTTCCCAGGTCAGAGAAGCCATAGAACGATTCACCCCTGCCACTCGTTTCAAATTGGCATCATGCCCCAACACGATCACCCCATCCTTTGTCAGCTGGACGTCCACTTCCACATAATCTGCCATCTCCTCAACCGCCGCCGCAATTGCTGCCATGGTATTCTCCGGCGCCGAGCGAGAACTGCCCCGATGCGCCGTGATCTGCGTCTCCGCGATAATATCATCTGACAAAGAAAAACCATGATAAACCATGTCCAAAATATACAAAAAACCTGTTGCCAAAAGTATTATTGTCACAGCTACCGCTCTGCCACGAGCTGCCGACCCCCTGGGGGGATAGCTCACTCTCTGGCGCCCCGGACAATAGTGGCGGCAGCCATATCGGTAATATACAGATGCACACGCAGCAAAGTCCGCCACAATCATCAAAATACCTCCGACAAACAACAAGGTTCTTTCTACCCGCTCTGCTACAATCAAAAGGACCGCTATCGCCAGATTTCGCTGGGCAAACAATACCACAAAAACTGCCGCCACAAATACAAAAAACAAATATGCTACAATCACAACCAACGCCACTGCCAAATTGCATACCAACAAAAGAACGGCTACTTGCAGATGTCTTCCCTTCAAAAGCTGACAACTTTTCTTCCATGCTGCCTCATATCTCATCTGATCCGCCATACATCCAAAACCAAGAAAGACAATAAACAGCGAAACCACCACGCACAGCAACAAAAAAGCCGTCACAAAAAACGGCATTCCCTTCTGATCCAACATCTCCTGAATTACAAAGTTTACTGGTCGGATGTGGGAAAGGCAACGAAAAACAAGCAGAAGATTCACCACCAGATAGTGAGGTAAAAAAAGCAATCCCAGTCTCCAATTTCTTTTTCCCATCTCCTCTGCCGTCTTATGGACTCCGCCCAAAAAAATGCGGAAAGGGGTCAGCTTCTGTTGACAGGCCGACCCCTGGAATGCGGTGATCAGTGCGGCAGCTTCCAGCTCAATCAAAAGTAATCCAATCAGTCCAAAAGCCAGCATTACTAACAGTGTCCACGGCTGGTCCAAAAAGTCTGTCAGATTGGCCGCTGTCAGATAACTATATCCTGCTATCGTAAGCGTCCATCGCAGTCCGCGGTTCACCAGCCGAAGATACACCGGCAGCACAATTCCCCGGTATAGAAGCTCAAACAAAAGAACATTTCCCAGATTCTGCCGAATCATTAGCCATGTCTCTTTTGTTAATGTCTTCATTGTACGTTCACTCTTTCTGTTCCTCCCCCAGTGACAAAATCATCTGATTCAATGAGAACATTTTATCATCCAGCATATCCACTACCGCGGCACATGCCCTCAGTTCTGCCTGCAAATTTGCAGGCGCATTTCCTTCAAACTTATAATAAATCTTATGCTCCAGACTGGCCCAAAAATCCATTGCCACCGTTCGGATCTGAATCTCCACCTTGGTTTCTGCCGGCCCCTGACTCAAATAGATAGGTATGGTCACTACCATGTGATAGCTTTTATAACCGTTTGGCTTAGGATTCCTGATATAATCCTTCACCTGCACAATCGTCACATCACTTTGCCGGGCAATCATATCTGCTATCTGGTAAATATCTTGGGTATAAGAACAGATAATCCGGATCCCGGCAATGTCATTGAGCTTCTCCACCATATTTTGGATAGTGACTTCCTCCCCATCACGTTTCAGCTTCTTGACAATACTGTCTGGCGTCTTTAATCGGGATTTGATATGTTCAATCGGCGTATGTCCGTAAATATGGACAAACTCACTGTTCAAAATCTCAATCTTGGTGTTGATCTCCTTCAGTGCGGAATCGTACAAAAACATGATGGATTTCCATTGGTCAATCTGGCTGTGCTGTCTGGAAATATGGTCGTTCAAAGTTTGATATTCTTCAGCAAGGAGGCGAGTCCTGTGGTGGCTGCTCCGGACTCCTTGTAATTAAATACTTCCTCCCTGGGCTCCTCTTCCTGCTCTAATGCCTTCATGCTGAGACTGATGCGGCCATCGCCCACACCGATGACTTTAACAGTTACTTTCTGACCTTCTTTTAGCACTACTCCCGGATGCTTGATCCGCTGATTACTGATCTGGGATACATGCAAAAGTCCGGTAACTCCACTCTCCAGATCGACAAATGCTCCATAATCTTTAATACTGTCCACAGTGCCTTCCAATACGGCTCCCACCTTGACAGCAGCCATCTTAGCCGCCTTCTCTGCTGCTTCTTTATCTTTCATTACCACACGACCAGACAACACCAACTTCTTACGCTCTGGTTCTACCGTAATCGGCACTACCTCAAGATATTTTCCGACCCAATCTTCCAATTTTTCCACATACTTCGTGGAAATATGGGATGCCGGAATAAATCCCTGAATGTCGTCAATATATGCCACAACACCTGATTTGACCACTTCTTTGATCTTTACCTTTGTAACGGTCTTCTCCTGCATCATCTGCAGCAGATTCGCCCATTTCTGGGCATCCGGTCCTTCCTGCTCCTGATAATCGTTATGGCGCTCATCAAACTCCTTATAAGAAGCCTCCAGCTCGCTGGCAAAATCCGCCATGGTCTCCGCCGGTTCTGATTTTGCCGCCTCGGCCACTGCTGCCTCCTGCGCAGCTGCTGCATTTACTTCTGTGTTCATTATTTCTTCGTTCATATCCAACACTCCTTCACTTCTGCCTCATTACCGGATTAAGATTCAATCGCTCCGGCTGCTACGAAGACTTTACCACATTTTCACGTATTTTTCTATAGTTTTCTGCGGAAAAATATGTTATACTTGATCAACATCATTTTAGAGAAGCAATGACAAAAGGTACGCCAAGGAAGAGGGCGCTGCCTGATTCTTAGTTTTTTAATTATATCTGTGTCTAGTCAACCGATTATAGAATAAAAATCTCAAAAGGACATTTGCCATGAACGATATTTTAGATCTGCATACCCACACCATTGTCAGCGGGCATGCCTATAACACACTTTATGAGATGATTCATGCCGCTTCCGCCAAAGGTTTAAAGCTTCTGGGAGTAACCGAACATGCCCCAAGGATTCCTGGCGCCTGTCATCCTTTTTATTTTCTCAATTTTAAAGTAATTCCCAGGCAAATCCATGGTATCCGTCTGCTGATGGGTTGTGAACTGAATATTATTGACTATGAGGGCAATATCGATCTGGAACCGCGCTATCAAAAAGGGCTAGACCTAGGGATAGCTAGCATTCACGACCCTTGCTATACCTGCGGTACAGTTGCCCAAAATACCGCCGCTTATCTCGGCGCCATGAAAAACCCTGTTGTACACATTATTGGTCACCCAGATGACGGTCGTTTTCCCGTGGATTATGAGACTCTAGTCTGTGCCGCCAAAGAAAACCATGTGCTTTTAGAACTCAACAACAGTTCTCTTGCTCCTGGTTGCAACCGTAAAAATTCCCGTCAGAATATGATCTCCATCCTCGAACACTGTCTCCGATACCAAGTGCCCGTGATTTTGGACAGTGATGCTCATTGTGAAGCGGATGTGGGCAACCACGCCTACCTTCATGCGCTTTTGGAAGAAATCTGCTTTCCCAAGGAACTGGTTGTCAACCATTCTCTAGAAATGACCGCTGCATTCCTCCCTTCTTTACAAAAACTTCTAGCTTTTGGAGACCATGATCATGATTAATTTCCTAAATCTGGAATACTTTTTGGCAGCCGCTGAAGAACTGAATTTTACCAAAGCTGCCAGAAGACTTTTTATTTCTCAGCAATCCTTGAGCAATCATATTCTGAATATGGAAAAAGAATTTGATGTAGTTCTATTTAATCGTACCAGTCCATTGACTCTTACCTACGCTGGCCAGGCATTGAAAAAACGGGCCAGACAGCTTCTGGCTCTTAAAGATGAAACCTATCGGGAATTAGCTGATATCAAGGATTTCTCCATTGGTAAGCTAACCATCGGTGTCTCTCACACCCGTGGACGGGTTATTCTGCCAGAAATCCTGCCGATTTATCGGGAACAATTTCCCAATATTGATTTATGTCTAGTTGAGGGCAACTCCACCGAACTGGATCAGGGGCTGCTTCATGGAGATGTCGATCTTATTATTGGCATGCTTCCCTTCCGTGTGGAAAATGTCGGCACAGTTCCTATCTGTGAGGAAGAGATCTTGTTGGCTGTATCCAATGCTGTTCTGGAACGTTCCTTTCCTGGACATGTCGATGAAATCCGGTCTCAGTTAGAAGAGCATACGGATCTGGCCCTATTAAGCCACTGTCCTTTCTTGATGATCAATAAAGGAAATCGTGTCCGCACCCTGGCTGATGAGATGTTTGAGGATGCACAGATTACTCCGCAGATTATTCTGGAAACAGAGAATATTGAAACCGTACTGGCACTGGCTATCCGTGGCATGGGTATCACCTTTTATCCTAAAATGTTTATTTCCAGTCACAAAGACTTTAGTGACAAAGTCCGGCAACATACTTCAATGAATTTTTACTCTTTGGATTCCCCAAAAGCCCATGGAACTTTAGGAATCGGTTTTTACAAAGATCACTATATGTCACAAGCTGCTCGGGAATTCATCCGAATTGCCAAAGAAGTCCTTTAAATACCATTAGAAAAACTCTGCAAATGCCAGAATTTTCCTATATAAAAGTATTGACAGGGGTTTTCTTCTTAGTATAAAATAATAATGATTATTGTTATTCTATGAAAGGAAACTGCCTTATGAAGACATTAAAATATAGCCGTCAACGGGAATCGATCAAGGCCAGTCTTTCCAAACGCACGGATCATCCTACGGCAGACATGATCTATACAGATATCCGAGAAGAATTTCCCAATATCAGTTTGGGAACGGTTTACCGGAATCTGAATCTTTTATCAGAATTAGGCGAAGTTCAAAAATTGACTTGCGGAGATGGGAAAGATCATTTTGACTGGAATACTTCGCCTCATTATCATTTTATATGCAGACATTGTGGAGCTGTTCTGGATCTCCCTCTTCCCCCTCAAGAAGAGTTACAACATCAGGCACAAAAAGCGTTTCATGGAACCGTTGACAGTCATATGGTCTATTTTTATGGCGTTTGTGCTGATTGCAGGGAATCTGCTGAAATCAAGGTTTCCACATCTTAACAGAAAATATTTCTCAAAAACCAATTGACATTTAATCAAAGCTATGCTAAATTAATATCAGTAATCATTACTGTTTTCAAACAGCCTTGATTCACACAAATTCATAAACAAAATATTTTTAATAAAGAAAAGGAGATTTCGTTATGAAAAAATGGGTTTGTTCTGTATGTGGTTATGTTCATGAAGGTGATTCTGCTCCGGAGTCTTGTCCGCAGTGTAAGGCACCTGCTTCCAAGTTCGTAGAGCAGGGTGGTGAAAGAAGTTGGGCTGCAGAACACGTGGTAGGCGTTGCTCAGGGTGTCAGCGAGGATATCATGGCCGATCTGAGAGCCAACTTTAACGGCGAGTGCACCGAAGTTGGTATGTATCTGGCCATGGCAAGAGTTGCCCACAGAGAAGGTTATCCGGAGATTGGTCTATACTGGGAGAAGGCTGCTTATGAGGAAGCTGAGCATGCTGCGAAGTTTGCCGAGCTGCTGGGTGAAGTTGTTACTGATAGCACCAAGAAGAATCTGGAATTGCGTGTAGAAGCTGAGAATGGCGCTACTGCTGGTAAGTTTGATCTGGCTAAGCGTGCGAAAGCCGCTAATTTGGATGCAATCCACGACACCGTTCATGAGATGGCTCGCGACGAGGCTCGTCATGGCAAGGCATTTGAGGGCCTACTTAAGAGATACTTTGGCTAATATTCAAAACACTTTATCGATCAAGAGAAAAGGGGACAGACATTTTGTCTGCCCCCTTTTCTCTTTCCCAAATCAACCGATTTCCTCTCACTTCACCACATTCGTAATCCGTCCGATCGCTTCCACCTCGCAGATCACCTCATCCCCGCACTGCAAAAACCTCGGCGGTTCAAAGCCCATTCCTACTCCCGAAGGAGTACCAGTAGAAATGATGGTCCCTGCCTTTAAAGTCATCCCCGCTGACAGCTCACTAACAATATGATCTATGTTAAAAATCAGTTTATTAGTATTGCTGTCTTGCCTAAGCTCTCCATTCACATAGGAACGAATTCCCAAACAGGGCGGATACGCTACGGAATCTACAGTCAGCACACAAGGCCCCATTGGTGAAAAACCTTCCAGACTCTTTCCGAAATACCATTGATTGTGTCGGTTCTGCACATTCCGTGCACTGACATCGTTGAGAATCGTATAGCCAAATAAATAATTTTTCACCTGCTCCGCTGGCACATTTCGCGCATCCTTCCCAATGATAAATGCCAACTCTACTTCATAGTCCAGACTGTCCACCAACTCCTTATGTGCCGGAATCTCATCTCCATCTGCAGAAGCCGCATTCACCCTCTTGGAAAAATATACTGCATAAGGACGTTTCCCGTCAAATTCCCGCTTCCGAAAACGCGCCGACTCTTCTGCATGTTCCATATAATTAATTCCCAGACAAATAATGTCTTGCTCCGGCACTGGGATCGGCGCCAAAAGACGCACTTCTTGCAGACGCGCCGCTCCCCGATATGTATAGGGTTCTTGCTTCGATGCATACTCCAAAAGCTGTTTTTCTGATTCACTCATCTGCTTCACTACTTCCAGCATTGTCCTATATTCCGGCCCGATGGCTGAAATAGGATACACCCACTCCCCATCCACGCTGATCACCCCTACCCGAATCTTATGTTCCACCTGATAGGTAACTAATTTCATACTCTCCTCCAATCTGTACATATTTATTTCCTGAACTTTATTCACAATTATAACCTACCTGCCACTTCTCTGCAAGTTTTGTCTGTCGGTTTTTCGCAAAAGAGTAGTTGCACTTTTATTTGGTAGAAAACCCAGATAGAATGTGATATACTGTTGCCAGTATATATCAGCAAGGAGTACATAATGAGCATTAAAAAAGACATAACAGACAAACCACGCAAAAGAACCATCTATGAAAGAGATTACGACAAAATAAGTCAGATTCAGCCCCGCCCCCATGAGGATGGTGATCTGAAAATCCGCCATGTCGGCGAGCGTCCCCGTCGGCCTGTAAAAAAAAGCTATCAGAAAAAAGGCTCATTTCCGATCTCCAAAATCGTTGTTCCACTGTTGGCCTTGGCTATCGGTGCCACGGCAGGTATTGGTGGCGGTTATTATTTGTGGGGTTATGAACGTCCTTACCATATCAACCTGAAAGAAGTCGAGATCCCAGCCTGGATCGAACAGGATTTTATCCGCAAAAACCTGTTTTCCCGTCCGGATGTGACGCTCAAACAAGTAAACAATATCGTGATTCACTATGTCGCGAATACCGAGTCCTCGGCTGCTGCCAACCGCCGCTATTTCGACAATCTAGCCGATCAAGATCCGCAACAGCCCGGTACCGTTGGCGGCAGTCATTTCATCGTCGGCCTAGAAGGGGAGATTCTCCAGATCATTCCCATCTCTGAAATAACCTATGCTGCCGCTCCCCGCAACTTTGATACTCTGTCTATCGAAGTCTGCCATCCAGATGACAGCGGCAAATTCAGCCGCGAAACCTATGACTCGCTGGTTCGCCTCACGGCATGGCTCTGTGAAGAACTGGAACTTTCCTCTAACGATTTGATTCGTCATCATGATGTTTCTGGCAAAAACTGCCCCAAGTACTATGTGGAACATGAAGATGAATGGAAGCAATTCAAAAAAGATGTGAAGACAGCAATGAAGAAACGCTCCTAAATCGTTGAAACGAAAATATACATTGTCTGAGCAGAGCGAGTTCAAACAATGTATATTTTTGTTTCAACGCCAAATTCAGGAATTTAAGGACTTCTAAATCTCTGCAAAGTCAAATTCCGCGGACGGTTTGGCGTTGGTTCTCGCCTCATTTCCTTGACTATATTTCTCGTTTCTTTATCTAAATGGCATCGCCCCTCGCAGTTGACTTTTCCCTGACCCGGTGTTACACTTATCTCATCGAAAACTGAGGAGAATAAACATATGTTAGACGGAAAAAAAGTACTGTTCAGCGGTATGCAGGCAACTGGCAACCTGACCTTAGGCAACTATTTGGGTGCATTAAAAAATTGGGTAAGTATTGCTGATGAATATGAAACCTTTTATGGAGTTGTAGACATGCACTCCATCACAATTCGCCAGGATCCAGCAGAACTGCGCAAACGGGCCAGGACCTTGCTGACACTGTATATCGCCGCCGGTTTGGATCCTGAAAAAAATTGTATTTATTATCAATCCCATGTCAGCGGACATGCAGAGTTGTCCTGGATTCTGAATTGTTTCACCTACATGGGTGAACTCAACCGGATGACCCAGTTCAAAGACAAGGCCGCGAAACATGCCGATAATATTAATGCCGGTCTCTTTACCTATCCGGTATTGATGGCAGCAGATATTTTGTTGTATCAGTCCGATGTGGTACCGGTAGGTATCGACCAAATGCAGCACTTGGAGATCACTCGTGATATCGCTCAACGCTTCAACGCTATTTATGGTGATGTTTTCACCATTCCAGAAGCCTATATCGGCAAAGTAGGCGCCAAGATCATGAGTTTGCAGGATCCATCCAAAAAGATGTCCAAATCAGACGAGAATCCCAACGCCAGTATTTATCTGATGGATGATCCCGATACGATCATGCGTAAATTCAAACGTGCCGTCACGGATTCCGAGGCTTGTGTCCGTTACTGCGAAGAACAGCCCGGCATCCATAATCTGATCGATATTTATTGTGCCTGCACCGGCAAAACTCCCTCAGAAACAGAAAAGGAATTTGACGGCAAAGGCTATGGCGACTTCAAAACAGCCGTCGGTGAATCTGTGGTAGGAGTGTTAAAACCATTGCAAGATCGATTTGCTGACCTGAGCAAGAACAAAGATTATCTGAATCAGATCATCAAAAATAATGCTGAAAAAGCTCAATATTACTCGAACAAAACCTTGCGCAAAGTGCAAAAGAAAATCGGATTTCCAGAACGAATTCGCTGAATTTTCAACAATAGCATAATTGATAATCATATCAAAGAAAAATCACAAAATAAACCATCCGCCATTTCTAATATTCCGCGTACGGAAACCCTCCAAACAAGGAATATTAGAAATGGCAGATGGTTTTCTGCAACTAATGTCATTTAGATTAAGAAAACAAGAAAATCAGCCAAGGAAGAGGGGAGAACAGTAACGAGAAGTCGTCTGCTGTTCTCTCCTCTTCCTTGGCGTACCTTTTGCCGCTACTTAATCTAAATACCACTATCTCTACACCCCCTTCTTTTCTTTTTTCTACTCAAATCCCCGCATGACCGGACCACTCTCTTCATATCTTTAATACAGAATCAGAATAGAGGAGATCTACATGAGCGACTGGTATCGCACTTCCAGGGTAAACGTTCTGAAGCAAATGCAAGTATCGGAAAAAGGACTGGATACCCAAACTGCCAGAACCATTCTGGCACAAGTAGGAGAAAATGCGCTTCAAGAACAGGCTCATAAAAAAGCCTGGCAGGTATTCCTTTCTCAGTTTCAGGATTTGCTAGTAATCATCCTGATCATCGCTGCCGTGATTTCCATGATTTCCGATAATGTGGAAAGTACCATTGTGATTTTCGCGGTAATCACCTTAAACGCAGTGTTAGGCACCATCCAACACCAGAAAGCACAAAAGTCTTTAAACAGTCTCAAGGCTTTATCTTCCCCATCTGCCCATGTCCTGCGAGACGGACGAACAGTGGAAATTCCATCTAGAGAGGTCGTGCCGGGAGATATCCTTTTTTTGGATGCCGGAGATCTGGCAGTTGCTGACGGACGCCTCTTGGAATGTCATAACCTGATGGTCAATGAAAGTTCGCTGACTGGAGAATCTGACAGCGTGGAAAAACAGACAGAGATTCCCGGGAGTAGCCAGCTTCCTTTAGCCGAACAAAGCAATATGATATTTTCCGGTTCTTTGATTACTGGCGGGCGTGGTAAAATTGTAGTTACTGCTACCGGAATGAATACAGAAATCGGAAAAATCGCCTCTCTTATGAATGCGACAGAAGAAAAAAAGACTCCTTTGCAAATCAGCCTTGATCAATTCAGCAGTCACCTGGCCGCTGGTATCATACTGATCTGTGCTCTGGTGTTTATTCTGAATTTATATCGGAAAATGCCAATTCTAGAAGCGCTGATGTTTGCTGTCGCGCTTGCCGTAGCTGCTATTCCGGAGGCATTGGGTTCCATTGTAACGATTGTTCAGGCTATGGGAACGCAGCGAATGGCGCGGGAACATGCTATCATCAAAGATCTGAAAGCAGTAGAAAGTCTAGGCTGTGTATCTGTCATCTGTTCCGATAAAACCGGCACACTGACTCAAAATCGGATGAGTGTTCAGGAGATCTATGTCAATAATCAGCGGCTCTCTCCGGCCAATCTCAATCCCTGCCATCCCGTTCATCATTTTCTTCTCTATGCCGCTGTACTCACCAACGATGCTGCTATAGATGAAAAAGATTCTCTGCACTGGCTGGGAGATCCGACAGAAATCGCTTTGCTGGAAATGGGGCAAATCGCCGGCCTTAACATTCCCCAATTGCGTCAGGAACTGCCTCGTCTGGGCGAACTGCCTTTCGATTCTTTCCGAAAACGTATGAGTACCTTGCACAAAATACAAGAGCGGCGAATCCTCTTTACCAAGGGCGCTCCTGATATCCTGTTGGATCGTTCTGTAAATCTTCTCACTACCGCCGGCATCCGCCCTCTTTCTGCCGTCTGGCGGCAACAAATCTTGGAACAAAATCAGGATTGGTCTGCTCAGGGCCTTCGGGTTCTCGCTTTCGCTTACCGGGAATTCACGGAACCCTCCGATTGTGATTTCTCGATGGAACAAAATTATACTTTTCTTGGCATGGCTGCCATGATGGATCCGCCACGCATCGAATCCCGAACTGCAGTGATGAATGCCCGCCGTGCCGGTATCCGACCAATCATGATCACGGGTGATCATAAGATCACAGCCATGGCTATCGCCAGAAAAATCGAGCTCTTCCGAAAAGGTGAGCTTGCCGTTACTGGAACAGAGTTAGATGCCATGGACGATCAACAACTGTTACAATCCCTGAATCGGATCTCTGTCTATGCCCGTGTTTCTCCAGAGCACAAAATACGTATCGTGGATGCCTGGCAAACTCACGGCAATATCGTTGCTATGACCGGCGATGGTGTAAATGACGCCCCAGCTCTGAAAAAAGCAGATATCGGCATCGCCATGGGCATCTCTGGCACTGAGGTTTCCAAAGATGCCGCTTCCATGATTCTTACGGATGATAATTTTGCCACCATCATACGCGCCGTCTCTAACGGTCGAAATGTATACCGCAATATCCGCCATGCGATTCAGTTTCTGCTGTCTGGCAATATGGCCGGAATATTCAGTGTTCTATATACTTCTCTATTTTCACTGCCCATGCCTTTTGCTCCTGTACATCTGCTGTTTATCAATCTGCTGACGGATTCTCTGCCAGCAATTGCAATCGGTATGGAACCCCAAGAAGACGGTCTTCTCGATCAGCCGCCTAGAGATCCCGAACAGGGAATTCTAACACGAGCCTTTCTGTCTAGCATCCTACTCCAAGGAGGACTGATCGCTGTCTGCACCATGGCTGCTTTCCATTTAGGACTAAAGACTGGCGGCGCCGGAACTGCCAGTACCATGGCTTTTGCCACCCTCACGCTTGCACGTCTGCTCCATGGTTTCAACTGTCGCAGCGAACATTCCATCATCCGACTTGGTTTCTTGGGAAATCTTTGGAGTGTTATGGCTTTTGAAACAGGTATTGTTCTTCTGGCTGCTGTACTTTTCTTTCCTGGCCTTCAAGTGCTTTTTGCTGTGGCTGACTTAAGTCTTAGTCAGCTGATAACCATCGTCGTTTTTGCCTTGATTCCCACCGCCATCATCCAGGCAGGAAAAACTTTTTGGGAAGCCCTGGAATAAAAATCTTTTATTCCACAATCTCGTATTCAAACATTTCATACCGCAACTTCGTTCCCTCGGCAATATCTTCCGGAAGAAGAGCACGAGCCACCAGCTTTTCCTCTTCTTCTGGCTGATCCGTTCGGCGAAGCTGTGCATAATCCCCTTCGATTCTCTCTACTACATATTCAAATGGTCCCATTACAGCAAAGCCTCCCACTCCTTTTCTTTAAATCCCACCAAAACTTTATCCTCTGTCACCACCAACGGACGCTTTACTAACATCCCGTCGCTGGCTAACAAGGCTATTTTCTCTTCCTCTGTCATCGAAGACAACTTATCCTTTAACCCCAGTTCCTTGTATTTCAGTCCGCTCGTATTGAAGAAACGCTTTATCTCCAATCCTGAACGTTCTATCCATGTGGTAAGCTCTTCTTTTGTTGGATTTTTCTCTACGATATGGCGATCTTCATAAGAAAGCTGATGAGCTTCCAACCATCCCTTTGCCTTCTTACAGGTGCTACATTTGGGATATTCAATAAAAATCATATTATGTTCCTCCTAATCTTAAATATCCTTCTCTAATTCCAAAAAATCTTTTCGCACCGGAGTAAAAATATCAAGCAACACGGTATCCTCCAGCACTTTGATACCATGAACCGCATTCGGTTTTACATAGTAGGTATCACCTGTATGCAATTCTTTATCTGCACATCCCTCTTCTTGATAAATCAGGCTTCCGGATACAATATAACCAATTTGCTCATGAGGATGAGAATGCTTTGCCCCTACCCCTCCCTTCGGAAAACGCAACTCTACTGTCATTAAATTCTCACTGTAAGAAAGAATCTTCCTTGTAATCCCTCCGTCTAATTCCTTTGTCTCTACCATTTTGTTTTCTGTGTACATATTCTATATACTCCTCCTTTATTTTGTATCGTTTCCCTTTTTCTTCTTAATTACCACCTCTTTATCCGCTTCCCCACAATCACAATTCTCTTTTATCTTACTCCATTATTGTAAAAAACACAACTGACAATCATCTTCGCTCCCTAGAACGTTTCCTTCCGTAAGGCAAAAATGCCCGCTTCCCCCACAGTGCTGCCAAAGTTAATAATCCGCCAAAAAATAACATCGCTCCCACCGCAATGGTTATCAGTAATGTCCTTGTAATACGCTCCCACAGTGTCGGTTCTGCGGCGGAAGCTGGCCCTTCCTCTTCTATCTGTACGATCAAAGGCGCTTCCCTGATTGTCTCACTTTTTTCTTGTACCTTTTGTTTTGTTGCTGGCAATTCGTAAACTGCCGCCACGCGCCACATCTCATATTCCGGAAACTCTGCCACTCCTTGATAAAGCAATTGATAATCCTGTACCCGTTTTCGCCCGAAAGCAACAGCATTCCGGCATCGTTCGCCCTTTTCATCTTCATAAGAACCTCCGTCCCACGATATATCTGTTATCTGATAAAACTCTGGAGACACTCCTATTTCCTCTAAAAGCAGATCTTCACAGCCTTCTAAATGTGGCTTTTCTTCCCCTTTTTCAACCAAACGATCTCTCAACCAGTAATAATCTGCGTCATATTTATGAAATGTTACCGGAAAAGTAAAACCATCCTGCCATTCTTCCTTTATCACGCTTTTTTCTTCCAAAAGATATTTGACCTCCGTTTGCTTTCCTTCCCTTTCCACTTTCGCCGTCACGGATTCCGGAAGTTTCGTTATTCCTTCTACTCCCTCGCAGAACCCTTTTTTTATCACCAGACAACTCTGTGCCGGAACTGTTATCTGCTCTCTTTCCCAAAAAGTAAGGACATACTCTACCCCTTCTTTGGTCCAATAGCTGCCTGCTGGTTCCTGGCACTCCTCTTCTTTTTGGTAATTCTCGGAGTAAATCGTAATCTTCTGTCCTTCTGACTCTACTTTTCGTTCTGGCATATGTTCGGATGCATATACCTTCATACTTTCTATCACAATCATCTGAAACAAGATCAGACTAACCCACAAACTTATCTGAAACAACCGGCTCTTTTGCCTCAACCGCTCATCCCCAGATCGATTCTGCTCTTTCCTTTTACATGTTGACATACTTTGCCTCTCTTTTATTCTTCCCCTGTTCAAATAAAAACCTCCTTTACAAACTTTATTTTCAACCAGTAACCTTGGAATAACCGGCCAAGAACTGACCAGCTTCTTAAGAATCCTGTCAAGATCTGACAAGATAATACAATTATACAAAAAGGAGCCTGAATTTTCAAGCCCCAAAGACAAACTGATATAAATCTCTATATTCCTGATATGCCGGATATTCCTCCAAATCTTTAAGCCCCTCTAAAATTCCTTTCGCATACCATTGATGACATGCTCTTCTTTTCTCATTAAACCTTGCCCAGAGTTCATCTCCCAAAACCATATAGTCCCGTGCCGTAGCACGCATATTGCTCAGCTTGTCCGCCAGGGTCAAAAGCTTAATTTCATGGGATGCCTCCGCCAAATGGCGAATAGTATTCCCTTTTCTCTCCTCCCAAGTCAATGATTTATCCTCTGTCTCTGCCTTCACCAGTCCCAAAACCCGTTCCCCAAATTCCATCCCCAGCTCTTGTGCCGTTACTGTCGTATCTTCCAACACATCATGCAGATATGCTGCTGCAATCACCTCTTCATCCCCTGTCATCCGCGAAACCAGCAATGCCACTTCCATCGGATGATAAATATATGGCATCTTGCCACCTTTCCGCAGCATCCCCTCATGAGCCTTCATAGCAAATCTCGCCGCTCTTTGTATCATGGCTGTTCCCCTTTACTGAGTATTCTCACTCTGTCATCTATACCATTCTTTCCTATTAGATATCATACCACATCTCACCACTGCTGAAAAGCCTTTCCTTTTCCAAGTGTAAGAAAAAGTTCACTTGTAAAACTCTCTCTTTTCTGCTATGCTAATATAACGTTCGGAAAGTTACTGTCAACATATGTCTGCCAGAGCCGGACCGCTCTGGTTTTTATAAAAACATACGCAAAGGAGTCCAATACTTATGGAATATCGTCACAAATCCTCGTATCGTTCAAGCGGGAAATATTATCAAAATCCTTCCGGCGGCTTGCAATCTCTCTTTCTTTTCTATATATTGCCCTTTGTTATTTTTAATGGGCTTTTGTTCTATTGCATCACATCTACCCCTAAAGTGACGCTAGAACTTCATGATACCAACGATTATCTCACAGCAGAGGCGGCTATGACGATAGATTCCTGGTTTCCTACAAAATCCATCTCTGTCAATATGGATGGAGAAGAGTTAGAGATGACCAAAGGAAAACGACGGACCTATACGATTCCAGTCACCCGCAATGGTGTATTGGAAGCCAAAGTAGTCAATCTTAACGGAATGTCTTCTACGGTTTTCCGACATGTGAATATTTTGGATGACAATCCTCCCGCATTTGAAAATGCCACTTTAGAAGATGGTACTCTTACTTTGCGCGCTTCTGATAGCCAGTCTTTGATTAATCCAGACAGTATCTATGCCACGGATTCTACTGGCCAAATCTGTAGCCCTCTGTCTGTCGAGCGAATTGAGAATACAGCTGACAATACGATCATTTATGAAATTTTGTTCGAGATGGATCTTCATGGCTTACATGTCTATATTCAGGATAAAGCGGGAAATGAAGCTCGTCGAACTTTCCTCACCCACAAAGAAGGAAACTTGGATGTTCTCGAGGTCAATGAAGAAGAAAATACCAGTGGCAACGAGACCAAACCGCCAGAAACTTCTGGTGCAGAAGAGACGCCCGTTTCTTCTGCAGCTGCCGAGTCCTCCTTGGAAAATGAAAATTCTGCCAATATTGTAATTCCGTAAAACCCCTCAGTGGACAAGGATATATCCCCTTGTCCACTGAGGGGTTTTGTGGAGTATTTATACTTGTTGATAACTGTATCTACAAAATTTTTTTCGCCAAAATATCATTGGAAATCATTTTTAAGCTGGCATTCTCATCATCACCTATACTTATGAAAATGGCCCTATCCTCCACCAACAGTCGTTGGAGCAGCTTTTTAATCCTGGGGTCGTTTACGTTGTCTTTTCCAATCCATTCAAGTGTGGGCATTTGGATCACTCTCCTGTGTCTTTGTCGCAGCAACATAGTCTTCATAATAGTGAAGTTTGGCGGTTAGCATTCCCGAAAAGTCGGGGTACGCCGTTTGAATGATCAGTTGCTCTTGATTCATAAAATTATCTCTAATTATTGATATATTCACAATTTCCTCGCTCATGTGCAGATTGAAGCTCATCGCAGAAAAAGCAGCTAGAGTCAAGAAAGTAGAGAAGGATGATTGGAATAATGATGGAAAAAATGGCACTAAAATGAAAACACCAAGAGATAGAATAAAGCACACTCGCGAAAATGAATATAGTATTCCAATATATTTCTTTTTACAATACTCATTTGGATGTATAGCTTTTTGGTAATTCTTGCTCATGTTACCAACTGCAAGCCTCACGTTTCTAACATTGATATTCGGATTTGCTATATATATGTTTTTTGATATTTTATCATTCAAAAACTCCATTGTAATGTAAATTATATAATCTAATTCATTAGCTGCTATACGCCTACTACCTATATTGTATAGAATATCACTGATAGAAGACAAAAGTGCGGATAAGGAAAGCCCGAGCAATATATTTTCAGAGATTATCAAATACTCCGTATTTCCTAATATTGCAACTGCAAAATAGATAACTGCCATTAACAAAAAAACATTTTTAGATTTTCTCATATGTATGTCCTCTTTTCTCATTCTATTTATTAGGCATTCTGTGACACATCTTCTTCTAGTTGCTGATAAACTTCAAGTAAAGATACCATAGAAACATTCGATAACCCTTGCTTTACCATAAATGTGCTTACAGGATTAATATCACATCCAACAGCACTTGCCCCGGCATCCTGTCATTTAAATAAGAAAACGAGAAACGCCACCCAGGAAGAGGAAAAAGGAGCAGACGATTCCCCGTTGCTCCTCTTCCCTTTTCCTGGGCGTACCCTTTATCACTATTCCCTTTATTTTTCACCCTCTCTTTCTATCCATTATCCTGACCAGTACGTCCATACCATCGTGCCATCTTCCTGCATTTCTCTACAATCTCCTTTGTCAAATCCTCCTGTTTCATCCGCCAGCGCCAGTTTTTCCCTAATGTAGATGGCTCATTAATGCGTGCTTCTGTTCCCATTCCCAAATAATCCTGCACGGGAATGATTGCTAGTTTGGCAGCACTTTGCAATGCCAGCCGAATATAATCCCAATGAATCTCTTTCTCTGGCGTCCATTTATTTCCCAGATAGTTTACTGCGAACTTCTTTAATTGAGGATCCAGACTAGCATACCATCCTTGCAACGTATCGTTATCATGAGTTCCCGTATAAACCACACAATTCTCTGTATATTTATGGATTAAATAATCGCTGTCTTCTGTATCATCAAAAGCAAACTCCAATACCTTCATCCCTGGAAATCCCGTATCCTGAACCAGTTTCTTGACTGAGGGCGTCAATAATCCCAGATCTTCCGCTATGATATCCAACTTTCCAAAATGTCGCTGCAGGGTTTGGAAAAATTCATATCCTGGCCCTTTCTCCCAATGTCCTCCCTCCGCCGTCTTATCCCCTGCCGGAATCGACCAATATTCGTCAAACCCCCGGAAGTGATCCACTCGTACCACATCATACAAACGGAAACAATATTCCAGTCTCCGGATCCACCAACGATATCCTGTCTTCTTATGATACTCCCAACAATACAAAGGATTCCCCCATAGTTGCCCCGTGGCCGAGAATGCATCCGGCGGACATCCTGCTACTGCCTTCGGGCGACAGTCTTCATCAAACTGAAATAATTCTGGATATGCCCAACTATCGGCTCCATCAAAGGCAACATAGATAGGAATATCTCCCAAAATCCGGATTCCTTTCCGATTGGCGTAACTTTTTAACCGCTTCCACTGTTGTTCAAACAAATACTGCTGAAATTCATAAAAAAGGATTTCATCCTGCAGGCGATCCCGATATTTCTCCATCGCAACTACATTCCGCAGGCGGATATCTTCCTCCCATTCCTCCCAGCTTTTACCCGCAAAATCATTTTTGACCGCCATAAAAAAACAATACTCTCGAGTCTCCGGCTCAAGCGAATTCTCCAGAAACAACCGTAGCCCTGTGTCTCCCAGACGGGCTTGCCGCTTTTTCCAGCGCAAAAATGCCTTTTTTAGTAAAGGAAAACGATTTTTATATAACTTCCCATAATCAATATCCCGCTCGTTCTCCCCAAAATCTGCCTCCTGGCATTCTTTCTTTGTCAAAAGCTTATCCTCTATCAGCTTTTCCAAATCAATAAAGTAGGGATTCCCTGCAAATGCACTAAAGGACTGGTATGGAGAATCACCATAGCCAGTAGGACCCAACGGCAAAATCTGCCAATATTGCTGCCCTGCCTCTGCCAATTTGTCCACAAATTCATACGCCTCTTTAGAAAATGTACCGATCCCATAGGGAGACGGCAGACTTGCCACTGGCAAAAGCATCCCACATTCCCGCTTCATATCGTAACCTCTCATTTCTGGCAACTGCTTCACGGTTGTCCTGTTTTCTTTCATTTCCTGCCTGCTGCGGCCCGGAAAACCATGATATTATTTTATCAGCTTTAGAGAGTATCCGCAACCAGAAAACGACAAGGAGTAAAAAGAGAGTTTCGGTTGCCTTTCCGTTCATTTTCCTCTTGTAAAATTTGTACAAAATGAGTATGATAAGATACAATTGTAGAAATATGCTTTTAATACAGAAAAGAGGAAATCACAATGTTGTTTTCAAAAAAAGATTTGATCAAACTGCTGGGACCTTTGATCGTGGAGCAGATCTTGACTGTGCTGGTGGGTATGGTCGATGTGGTGATGGTGGCAGCCGTAGGAGAGGCGGCCGTGTCAGGAGTTGCTCTGGTGGACTCTATCAGCATTCTGATTATCCAGCTTTTAGCTGCTCTGGCCACTGGCGGAGCCGTTGTATGTTCTCAGTATATCGGCCGTCAGAATCTGGTGGCTGCCTGTCATGGAGCTGGACAGTTAATCACAATTACCTCTGCCTGTTCGCTGTTGTTTGCTGGAACCGCATTATTAGGCGGTCGTCATTTGCTGGAGTTAATCTTTGGTCATGCGGAAGAAGCTGTTATGAATAATGCCACCATCTATTTCCGAATTACTGCTTTTTCTTATCTTTTTTTAGCTTTATATAATTCTGGCGCTGCCTTACTTCGCTCTATGGGAAATTCACGAGCATCCATGATGACCTCTCTTGTCATGAATGGTCTTAATGTTGTTGGAAATGCCATCTGCATCTATGGACTTCACATGGGGGTAGAAGGTGTTGCCATTCCCACATTGCTCTCTCGAATCGTAGCCGCCATCTTAATGTTAATTTTAGTGACGCGTCCGGGTAATCTCATCCATGTATCCCACTTTCAAGATCTGCGTCCGGACAAAGAACTCATGAAAAATATCCTGAGAGTAGGAATCCCCAGCGGTCTGGAAAACGGAATGTTCCAATTTGGAAAGCTTGCACTCCAGAGTCTAGTCTCCACCTTGGGAACGGCAGCAATTGCCAGCTTTGCGGTAGCATCGAATCTAGTAACCTTCCATTATCTTCCTGGAAATGCGCTCGGCCTGGGGCTCATCACCATTGTAGGACAATGTGTCGGTGCCGGAGAATATGAACAGGCCAAACAATATACCCGCAAACTGATCCTGGCCAATTATGGTTTCCTGGCCGTGATTTGTAGTGTGATGGCATTCTTTAGCTGGCAAATTGTAGAAATCTATCATCTATCTTCAGAAGCATCTGGTCTAGCTCGTCAGATGATTCTGATGCATTCTTGTGGAATGTTGGTATGGCCGTTGGCCTTTACCCTGCCAAACACTTTGCGAGCCGGGCTGGATGCACGCTTTACTATGACTATTTCCATATTTTCTATGTGGGTATTCCGAATCGGTTTTGCCTATCTGTTTGTGAAAATCTGGAAAGTAGGTGTGATGGGAATATGGTGGGGGATGTTCATTGACTGGATTTTCCGAGCAATTGTCTTTTCCTCTCGTTTTCACAGTTTTACCTCACGAGTCAGGCAAATATAAACGTTATTCCACCATCTGCCATTTCCAGTATTCGGTATCCGACTTGTCCACGCACGTTCTGTCTGGTACTAACAGTTTTCGTTAATATCAGACAAACGTACGTGAACCGTCCAAACAAAAAATATAAAATAGCGGATGGTTTATTTTTCAATACCTAGTTCTTTTCCACAGTGAGGACAAAACTGATAGTCTTCCTCTGTTTCAAATCCGCAACTAGCACAACGTTTCCTGTTATTTTTCTTTCCAAAGGTAGCCAAAATGATATCTTCTGGCAATATATGGAGTTGTCCGTGTTCGATTTGACGCCCTAAGTTGACATCGATTGGCACGCTCTTATCACAACAACTTGTCCGCACATAATAACTGCGCCCCCATTTAAAAATCGGAATGAAGAACAAACTGAGACAGGAGTATATCAGATATACCTCTAGATGCCCATACCTTCCACAATTGTCACAGATGATAAGCTGATCAAAATTCAGTTTCTTTCTCCCCTGATTGATTCCCATAATAAAAAACATGATATCCTGCTCCTTTCTTCAGGTTCTTTCTATTATAATGTTTTATGGGAATAGGAGCAATACTGACTTTACTTCACAGACTGATTTTCATATGCTTTCCAAGCCTCCTCGGGACTGTCAAAGCCTCCGGACTGGATTGCTTTAAAATCTACATCGATAAATTCCGTATTCTCATCAATCTGTCCACCAATCACATTTGCAAAAATAACTGCATCAAACAAGGGTGGAATATCGTGTCCGGCCGGTACTGGAATTTCTTCCTCACCATCTCCGGTATATCCATACTCATAAATCCGATACCCGTCCTCTGATAAGACTGACATCAATTTCATGCCCGTACCTTCATTGACCTCATAGGTAAATAATTCCGTTTCTGTGATCTCACCATCGTTCTCCAATATACCATATTCATCTGCCGTGATCACATCTGCTACCGGAACCTTTACTGTCATCCGCAGGTAAGCATCATTTTTACTATTATTCTTAATTGCTGGGTTTTTCGGAATTACCTTTCCTGCATACATATCCTCAGCTTCCCAGATCCCCCAGGCATCCGATGGACTAGCATCCGAAGGACTGGCATTTGGCGGAGTCGCATAACTGCCATCCGGAAGCTCGCCATCCCATTTGCTTTCATACAGGTTAAAATCTACCCGTCCTACCGTGAATTTATTCTTTGCCAGCTCATAATCCGTCATATAGGCCAATGTTCCGCCCAGACTCAGCAAAGCAATCAGACACACGGCAGTCATTAACTTAATTTTGTTTTTCCACTTTTTTTTCAGATTTTTTTTCTCAGTGGTCTTAACTTCTTCCATGTCTACAATCCTCCTTTTCCTTTTCTGTCAAATAACTCAGCGAAGAAGCAGATATCCAATCCAGGGAATCTGAAACCGGACTTTGCCATAGAGCTCTTCCTGAGAAACCGGCATCGCATCACATACTGCATTTGCATCTCCTTTCGTTATGATAGTGTTATCTTTCGCATTCATAGATACCACGCGATGGGTAACCATCACATTCCCTGCTTGAAAGCTGACAATATCTCCTGGAGAAATCTTCTCGTCCGCCTCATATTGACTGACATAAATTACACTGCCTGCTTTTATGGCCGGCTCCATGCTACTGCTTTTTACCACACAGGCCTTCATGTGGAATACTCCCGGGAGCCACACCGCCGCCGCCAGAAGCAAGGCTGCCATCAAAAATAAATTTACCAGCCAAAATGAAAGAGTTTGAATTGCTTTCTTCATGTTATCGCCTCCTCTACTATTCATCCGAAAACAAGAACATATGTACGATTATTTTTCTATTTTTTTTCGCAACTTCTTTAAAATTCTTTGATGACGTGCCTGAAGTGTAGTGACAGGAATCCCACTGGATCGAGCTATCGCCCGCAAAGATTCTTGATACACATAAAGCCTGCTGAGTAATTCCCGTTCTCCTTCACTAAGTTCCTTCAAACTCTCCCTCAGCTCCTCCAAAAACCAATTCTTTTCCGCCATAGCCTCCACCGACTCCGCTGACGGGTCCCAAAACATCTCACTGCCATTCAACTCCTCTGTATCCAGAGCATCATAAAAAAAGGTTTTATTTTTCCGATCACTTTCCCGAAAATATCGCTCCTTTCTTTCCCCACGACAATACGTTTTATAAATCTCTTCCGTAACCGGCACCTGTACATCTCTAACTTTAATGTAATAGTCCATATCCTTTTCCCTCTCTCCAATCAAAAAGGAGAGACATTATGCATTCTGCAAAATATCTCTCCTGCTATTTGGTAATTGACCCATTTCCTCTATCCAGTAAATGAGTCATTCCTTTGCTAGGTAGTCTTGATTCACTTGTTTTCCCGGAAATGTAATCCGGATAATCTTTCGACATCGAGAGCACTTAATTTCAATACTCCCCCTCGTCCCAGGTATCATGTCCAATAACCTCTGATGACAATACTGACAGTATATCGTAGTAGCTTTCATCCATGTATCCCCTTCTTCCTCTCCAAAATCGAACGTATGTTCTTATATAGCTTAGCAAAGAACTTCTCATTTGTCAATATAGATATATGAAAAATTATAAGATACTCTCCGATGTCATTTAACATAAAGTAGTGGCAAAAGGTACGCCAAGGAAGCGGGGCGAGAAGCCATCGAAAATGGTCTGTTCCTTTTTTCGGTTTCGAGATTAAGAATTCCTAAAACCCCTGACTTTTGCTAAAAACGAAACGAAAATAT
>JAAWNY010000002.1 GCA_022799175.1 Lachnospiraceae bacterium
AACCTTACCTTAACCGGCTATGCAGAATTTACCAATCACGGCAATTATGAGCAGGATCAGGTAAACCTGCAGTACTCCCTGTTTATCACACGAACCTTATTTGAAAAAAACCGGATTATCCAACAGATACACGGCAACCTCGATGCTCTTGCCGAAGATGAACAGGTAGATAAAAAACAAGTATCGGAGCGCTTTTTTGGTCTGGCTGGCGCAGAGGTTTCTTCTTACTGCGGCGATAAGGAAATTTTTCTGGGAAAATATCACAGCTACAGCGATCCGCAGGGCGTTTTTTCGGGCAGTCTGGGAAATACTTTAAGCTACAATGAAAATTCCTGCGGAGCATTATCCTGCACGGTTACACTAAAACCCGGGGAAACAAAAACAGTTGTTTTTCTTCTTGGCGAAGGAAGTTCGGATGAAGCAGAAAACATCCTTAACCGTTATACCGAACCAGAGCAGCAAACATCCCGGGAAGTTCTTCAATTATCCCATGACTGGGAGAAAAAGCTTGAACATTTTCAGGTTCATACCCCCAGCCCAGAATTTGACACGATGATCAATACCTGGAATGCCTATAACTGTTTTATCACTTTTATCTGGTCGCGTGCAGCCTCTTTGATTTACTGCGGTCTGCGCAACGGCTACGGCTACCGGGATACGGTGCAGGATATTCAGGGAATCATCCATCTTGCGCCGGAAATGGCAAAAGAAAAAATCCGCTTTATGCTTTCTGCCCAGGTAAGCCATGGGGGTGGGCTGCCCCTGGTCAAATTTACACACCATCCGGGCCATGAGGACACTCCGGAAGACGCCTCTTACCGTCAGGAAACCGGACATCCGGCCTACCGCGCCGATGATGCTCTGTGGCTGTTTCCAACGGTTTATAAGTACATCGCCGAAACCGGAGATACGGCCTTCCTTGACGAAGTTATCCCCTTTGCCGATAAAGAAGAAGGAAGCGTTTATGAGCATTTGACCCGGGCGCTTCAGTTTTCTTTCAGCCACCTTGGGCCTCATGGCACACCGGCAGGGCTTCATGCGGACTGGAATGACTGCCTGCGCCTGGGGGCAGACGGAGAATCCTCCTTTGTAGCCATGCAGTTCTATTATGCCATATCCATTATCTGCCAGTTTGCTCGCTGCAAAAACGACATGAAAAGCAGCGAATACTGGGAAAAGAAGCTGGAGGAAACCGGAAAGCTTATCCAAAGCCTGTACTGGGATAACGATCGTTTTATCCGCGGCTATACCCAGGCAGGAGAACGCATCGGGGCAGCGGCTGATAAAGAGGCGAATCTCTGGCTGAATCCGCAAAGCTGGGCAGTTATCAGCGGGCTTGCCTCTAAAGAGCAGGCAGACATAGCCTTAGAAGCCGTTTACCGGCATCTGAACACCGAATACGGGGCCGTCCTGATGAACCCGCCTTACCACAGTCATGCCTTTGACGGTGCTCTGTCCGTTATCTATAACCAGGGAACCAAGGAAAACGCGGGAATTTTCTCCCAATCCCAGGGCTGGCTGATTCTTGCCGAAGCCATGTGCGGACACGGAGAACATGCCTTTACTTACTTCATGGAAAATGCGCCGTCCGCACAGAACAGCCGCGCCGAAATCCGCCGCTTAGAACCATACTGCTACGGACAGTTCACCGAGGGCAGCGCCAGCAGACATCCCGGACGTTCCCATGTCCATTGGTTGACCGGCACAGCTTCCACGATGATGGTCGGATGTGTCGAAGGCATCCTTGGCATCCGCCCGGATTTAACCGGAATCAGGCTTTCGCCCTCGATTCCCCAAAACTGGGACTGCCTGGAAATTCATAAAGATTTCCGCGGAAAACACCTTCATATTGTTATTCAAAATCCAAACCGGAAGGAATCCGGCGTGCAGAAGCTTGTCCTTAACGGCACGGAGCTTGCCGAAAATTACATTCCTGCCAGTCTTCTTAACGAAAAAAATGAAATCCTACTGACAATGTGATGACATCTAAGACAAATAGCCGAGAAATTTTAAGGAGATGTTGCAAAATCACCAAATTAGATGATAGAGCGATGCCCTCGCTCTATCTAGGCAAAGGGGCTGTCGGGATGAACTGCTCCCTCCTAAGTAACAAGTTTTTATTATCTCACTTGTCTACCTAGAAGGGAGCATATCAGTCTGATATTTTTTACTCTTTTTGATTTTTCATGTATAGAATCTTGTAAATCTCCTGTAAATATGCTAAACTGAATACAATAACTAATGGACAATATTATGTATATTATCTAAATAACTTTTAATGATATCAGTTTTCAGGCACGCCCCAGAAAAGACAAGGAGAATTTGGTAAATGGTTGATCAGGCTATTAAAAATCTTGTAAAATATGGATTCCAGAAAGAACAGTTAAACGAAGCAGGACATGTCTTTGCAAGGATTTCTGAGGGTACATATGCGTATAAATGCGATAAAGCAGGTCGGAAAATCTTTGGAAAATTCCCGGCAAGCGTAAGGTTTTAGGAAAAGTACATACTATGAGTTATCAAAATGAATGGCTTCTTTTAGAGGCAGAAGATGAAATTGATGAGGTAGAACATCGTCCCCCCACAGAAGAATATTTATTTTATCGGAATGTGACCAACGGTGATGTTGATGCGATAAAGAAAAATTGTGAGCAGCAGCGTTTTTTGGACACTGACGGGGTAGGCGTACTTTCCAGGAATCCCATTACCAATTTAAAGTACCATTTTGTGATAACAACAGCAATGATTACCCGCATGTGTAAGCAGAAAGGGATGGAACTGGAGCTGGCTTTTCGAATGAGTGATTTTTATATTCAGAAGCTGGATAATATTCATACGATAGAAGGGGTGCGGAGCCTGCACGATACCATGGTTTTGGATTATACGGAAAAGATGAGAAGAATCTGCAGGAGCGATACCAATTCCCGACACATCAATGTGTGCAAAGAATATATTTATTCCCATATAAAAGAGCGGATTACGGTGGAAGACCTAGCCGATGTGCTGGGCGTGTCAGCCAATTATCTTTCCCGGCTGTTTAAAAAAGAAACCGGTGATTCTGTCAGTACTTATATCCGCACGCAAAAAATTGAGATGGCAAAAAATCTTCTGCAATACAGTGAATATTCCATGATTGAAATTGCAAACCGCCTGTCATTTTCCTCACAGAGCCATTTTATTCAGCAATTTCGTGAATCTGTGGGTATGACACCAAAGAAATATCGTGATATGAACCATGCAATACAATGGGATATTGAGACGAAAACAGAACAAACTGAAAATCAATAAAAATGAATTCCCTTTTCGGAATTCGGTACCCACTGAAAATGAGATAATATATATGTATTGCGGGTGACGGGCAAAGATTTTATAATCAGATAGATGTCAGATATGAAAGGCATTTATATGTGTATAATTGGTAATAAAATAGAAATCAATCCTCAAAAACTTTACAACGGTTGTATTTTTATGGCAGTGGCCCATGCTGTAGCTGTAGGAGAATATCCGGAATTAAATTATGAACACTATTGGGATGGCATAAATTACTGCATGAATAACAGTCAGGGATGTCGTGGCACGATTACCTTTGGCAAAAAATATATCATTGCTGTATTTCAGGATATATCAGCAAAAACGCCATATCAGGATGCGATGAACTATTTTTTAGGTGCGCCGGAAGCCATTGTTGAGCTTGCGAAAACAGAAGCTTTCCAATATGTTTTGGAAAATATAGCCGGGGAAATAAAGCCCTATATAACAGCGGCGTTTTGGGGAACTTGGGATGAACTGTACAGTACGTCTGAATATGGTGAGTTTATGAAAAATAGCGCTCACATACTTGATATACAGCTTATGGAAATCCATGAAGCGCTCAAAGCTTGTGACGATTATTATGGACTTACTGACGAACAGATGGACTTAATTCTTTTTCTTTCAAAGCAGCGCACCCAGACGGACTTTTCCATGCCGATAATCTTAAAAAGGACTAATGCATTGTACGGTGACATGGATGAAATCAGAGTATCTATGGATGAATTAAACATCAAATTGGAAGAGTAAAAGAAAGCAGGAATATACATTGCATTTCAGGTTTTATGCAGTAGGAATACTTTTCCGAAAAGGGAGAAAATAAACTGGGGTATTGTAAAATAGATGAGTAATCATCTATGGAGCAAGGACAGCTTTGCAGCGCAAAAGGCGAGGCATAATTTAAAATTTTTATACAAAAGAGGATTGGAGGCGGCTGAATATGCCGCTACCTCCTTCTGCTGGTGCCGGACATTTTGTTCGCAACGTCATCGATAAATTGTCGGCCATGTTGCCAACCATCCAATCTTGCATTTTTACAATTTTTTCGAGAGTGACGGTCAAATCTTGCATTATCGCCATATCCAACGGTGTGGACAGCGCAGACGTTGTGCACCGGACGGATACCACAGGCGAAGCCAATCCCCTGACAGGGCTGTTGTTCTGCGCCGACTGCGGGGCCAAGATGTATAATCACAAGCGGGGCGACAACTACAACTGCTCCACTTATGTTCTAACTTCTAAGTGGTCAGAACGGAAGTGTTGCAGTCACTATATAAGCAGCAGAGCCGTCCGTGCTCTGCTGCTTGACACCATCAGGACAGTCAGCACCTACGCAATCGGCCGGAATATCAATAAATACCATCAGTTTCTTCATCAGGAAATAGAAAAATACGAGGGAAAAACAGAGCAGAAAACAGCTTAGGAATCAGGGGCTAAAATTGGTATTAACCGATAGCCCCTTTTTCTTGTGATCATTGCTATTAATTTTACTAAAAATACGTCATATATTCCAAGAGCTCTTTAATATAAGGGGAGTGTCAAAAGCGGGCTTGACAAAAAGACAACATCGTGTTATATTTTAATTGTCAACACCATGTTATACGTTAAGGAGGTTAAGCTCATGGTACAGCAAATTTCTGATGCCGAACTTGAAATTATGAAAATCGTATGGGGAAACCCAGAGGAGGTGACATTGTTCCCCTATATCATGGACGGGCTGGCGGCAAGGGGGAAGCCGTGCCAGAAGAATACCTTGATTGTACTCTTGTCGAGGCTGATGAATAAGGGCTTTTTGAGTGCCAAGAAAATTGGCCGCCGCAACGAATATACCACGCTTGTTTCGGAGACGGAATACCAGACAGCGCAGACAAAAAATTTCCTGGATAAGATTTATGAGGGAAGCGCAAAAGGACTGGTTTCCAATTTGATTTTTGGCGATCTGTTGGCAGACGAAGAATACGAGGAATTGAAAAGGCTGCTGGAGAAAGGAAAAGGGCAACAATGAATGTAGCTTTGAAAATTTTTCTGTCTATGTCCGTTTCTGGCAGCTTGCTTATTCTGGCTTTGCTTTTGGGGAAACGGTTTGTGAAAAATAAAATCAGCCGACAATGGCAGTATTACATTTGGCTGGTTGTTGTTTTGCGGCTACTGCTCCCGTTCGGGCCGGAAATAAGCCTGATGGGAAATACCTATCAGGCTGTCGATCAGGCAATATCCCAAGCAACTTCTTTACCGCCACAACCGCAGTCTCCGATAAACGCTCCAAAAGGCGATTTTGCTCCCTGGGTTGGAGCGGAGCAGCACAATGAAACTGTAAATAGTCTGGCAAATGATTTAACAACTGTCCACCCACTTCAAGATATTGGAGCGTTGTTAATCAATCATATCTGGCTGATTTGGCTGGTGGCTTCGTTGGGCTTGCTGATACGAAAAATAACAATCTATCAGGGCTTTGTACAGTATATCAAGGCTGGATTAACCCCGGTTTCTGATATTAAGCGGTTAGATGAACTTTCTATTGCTGCGGAGCAGTCAGGCATTAAAAAGCCGATTGAATTATGTGTTAATCCGTTGGTTTCTTCCCCGCTATTGATTGGATTTTTCCATCCATGTATCGTACTGCCCAGCGCGGATATTCCCGAAAAGGATTTTCGCTATATCATTCTGCATGAATTGACGCACTACAAACGGCGGGATATGTTCTATAAATGGCTGGTTCAAATTACCGTCTGCTTGCATTGGTTTAATCCGCTGGTTCATCTTATGAGCCGTGAAATTACTAAGGCTTGTGAATTTTCCTGTGATGAAGCTGTCCTCGCTAAAATAGGGAGAGGCAGTGCGCAGGACTATGGAAAAACCTTGCTTGATGCTATGGCGGCAGTGGGGAGATACAAGGAAAACCTCGGAGCCGTTACGTTAAGCGAAAATAAACAGTTATTGAAAGAGAGGTTAGGCGCTATCATGAAGTTTAAGGAGCCGTCAAAAGCGGTTAAGATTTTGACTATCATGCTGACTTTGTTCTTGGCCGTGGGTGCATCTTTTGTTGGGGTTTATACAGTGGGAACCGCGCAAGCCGCCCCTCTCCCCCATACACCTCTGGATATGGCGGGCAGGCCCGCCTTATCATTGGATGTCCGTAATGCTGCTGTAAATGTATTGGCGGCAGCGGACGATAAAATTTCTGCTGAATATAACGGCGATGTTTATACGGTTGACATCAGTGAGCAGGACAAAAAATGGAACGTTTCTATATCCTGCAAAACAAATACAAACACGAATGATGAAACAATTAAGCTATACATCCCGGATATTGATTATGGCGATGTGAATTTGAGTGCTAACAGCGGATATTTAACTTGCGATCTTATCAGGTCTGGCAATATCGTAGGCAACTTCAATATGGCGTCCGTCTTTTTGACTTTGCCAAAGGGTTTCGCTGGCTCGGTGGACGCTACGGCCAACAGTGGATATTTTCAGCTAATTTCCCAAGATGATTTCAAGAATACCTCTACTACTATTACAGATAATGGCAGTTGGGGTGAGATATGCAGGCCGAAGAATTTCAAGGAAAGTGGAAATCTGGCTACTTTCACCGATGGTACTGGAGCTAATGTGATCCAGGTAACACGGAAGGGATCCGGCGTGATGGGGATTTATACCTCGGACGCATTTGACACATCGAATTTCCCGGATGACTGGAAAGACCTGTGGCAGAACGAATGGCAGGGCAAGTCTTGGGAAGATGACTGGTGGCGAAATACTTGGCAGGAAGCTGACACCCAGAATGCTTTCGCCACGTCTGGCGAGCAATCTGAAAAAGTGGATGCAGCTTCTGCAGACATAGAGCGGTATTATGAAGCTGACAGCTTGTCGCTGTTTGAAATCACGTTTCCCCGGCTGGATGACGATACTCAAAAGAAATGGTTGGAAAAGCTCTATGCTGCTGGGGACTTTGCGTTCTTCTCTGTTGCTGTGCGTTGGCTCGACACAAATTCCGCTTTGTTTACCGGCTTCGCCGAAAAAGCGTATGCCGATAAGGAAATGGCGATTTTCTCCACCTTGACGGACTGCATGGATGAGGCAGAGTTGGAATTTTGGCTGGACAGGGCTTTGGAAGATGGGAACGGAGCATTTCAATCCATCCTCTTTGCTAAGCTGGACCGGGGAGAGGAATTGGACGAGCTGGAAGAAAAGCAGGAGAAAGAATGGACCGAAGCGCAGGCGGCGCAATACCGGGCTGTGGGCGTTACGATGGATGGAAAAGACTATTACTATCAGGGCCAACTTGTCAACATCTTTTTAGACATACGGGTCAACAGAGCCCTTTGCACACTGAATATGAATCCAAAAGGAACTGTCAATATCAAAATTGTCCGTGATGCGAATAACAAAATCACAGGTGTTTCCTATATGACCGAGGCGGAAGTGATTGAACTGTTGGGGAACACGAATGCCCTGGATGATAAAGCTGACATGGAAATCATTCCTGTTATTTTTGACACCGTAGCGGCAGGAAAAACGGTTTCTTTGGGGGAATACACTACACATTGTCCGATGGGGATAAAGTTTTGTATGACATTTCAGTGAAAACGGAGAACAAAATGAAAGTCTTTTTCACAAAGGATGAGCGGGAAGATGTGGCCTATTGGTCTGTGAATAACCTGCGGCAGCCGGGGGAACCGCTGGAATATATCGTAGATTTTACTATTGTACCTCCAGCGACAAAGCCCGGAACCCATCAGTTGTATCTCCAGGCCCCGGACGGCGCCTTGGGAATTCTTAATCTCTCCACTTTTTTGTCCAAAGTATTAACATAGATCCAGCCTTTTAGACACCCCAGATAAAGTTACACTATCTTTTAGAGTACTCAAAGTTGAATTTTTGAATAAATTGTGATATACTGGACAAAGCGTAATTGTTTGCGAAGCGCTTTAAAAGTGACAAGTGGTCATGAGGAGGAACTGGGATGGAATTATTGTATTTTATGGGTGGTGTGCTGTTGATTGTTATTTTTGCAGTGGTTGCCACTGTGACAACCGTGGCAAGCACTGCTGCTGTAATAGCGATGGAAGAGGAAGATGAAGAGGATTAAGGTTGTTCTTCCCCGAGAATGTTTAGAAGCCAGGCGGCGTTAGAAATGAGTGCTGCCTGGCATTTTTGGTTTTGTTTTCCGATGGTTTAAGGAGTAATGAAAGGGGAAGCAGAAACAGAAAACCCACCGAGGGGTCGGTGGGTTTTCTGCATTACTTTTGGGAATGGTAGGTATACAAATAAAAGAAAATGGTTTTAGGGGGGCCTGCCAGAATCTCTTCTGGCAGGTATGAGTATGAAAAAGCTTTACAATTTCAAGTGTTAACTTGAAACAAAGGCTCATTACCCTCTCGGATAATGTAACTAAAGTATAAAAAATATTTGTGTCAAAAATGTGTCTCCATGATAAAAAAAATATAAACAAAATAAAAAATAAAAAAACCCTTTCAAAATAAGAGGTATTTGTATATAATAAAAAGAACTCAATGGAAAAGAATTCATTTAGGATTTGGGATTGATATCCGAAATTATTGTAAATACTGTAAGTAAAGGAAACGGAAGGAACAAACAGGAGGAAGAACAGGTATGTTGGTATCCAATGATATTGGAATCGATTTAGGTACAGCAAGTATCTTGGTATATATAAAAGGAAAAGGCGTGGTATTGAAGGAGCCATCTGTGGTGGCCATAGACCGGGATTCCAGCAAGATTATGGCGATCGGCGAGGAAGCCCGGTTGATGATAGGTAGAACGCCAGGAAATATTATCGCAATCCGGCCATTGAGGCAGGGGGTGATTTCTGATTATACGGTAACAGAGAAGATGCTGAAATATTTTATCACCAAAGCAGTGGGAAAGCGGACATTGCGCAAACCACGGATTGCCGTATGCATTCCCAGCGGTGCTACTGAGGTAGAACGAAAAGCTGTGGAAGATGCCACTTACAATGCGGGAGCCCGGGACGTGGCGATCATAGAAGAACCGGTGGCAGCGGCGATCGGGGCAGGGATTGATATTTCCAAAGCTTGTGGTAACATGATTGTCGATATTGGCGGAGGTACGGCAGATATTGCAGTTATTTCTCTAGGAGGCCCGGTAGTCAGCACCTCAATTAAAGTGGCAGGAGATGACTTTGACGAAGCCCTGGTTCGCTATATGAGGAAAAAACATAATTTGCTGATCGGAGAGAGAACGGCAGAGGAGATTAAGATTAATATTGGTGCTGCTTATCGTCGGCCGGAAGTTTTGACGATGGAAGTACGGGGACGAAATCTGGTGACAGGATTGCCCAAAACAATTGTAGTTACTTCTGATGAGACATTAGAGGCTTTGCGGGAGCCGGCAATGCAGATTGTGGATGCTGTACACAATGTTTTGGAGCGTACGCCGCCGGAGTTGGCAGCAGATATTTTTGACCGCGGGATTGTTATGACGGGTGGCGGTGCATTATTGAATGGTTTGGATCAATTGATTGAGGAGAAATCGGGTATTACGACGATGGTGGCGGAGGATCCGCTGACTGCAGTGGCGATCGGGACCGGGAAATTTATTGAATTTCAACATGGGGATGTCAGGGCCTATGAGTATTAATTTCTGAATAAGGCTCAGAATAGATTTCGAATATCTGAAATTCTTGGCAAGCGTGATAAACGTTTAGGAAAGACTCCGCACCGGAGATATGGCGCGGAGCTTTTCTGTCCTCAGGAAGTGGCAGTCAGAGGATTTTGTATAGGATAATGGCAAATTGGCAAGTGGAGGCCAGGCGCAAGAATGGGGAGAGGACATTGAAATGGCGGCGGTAAAAGGTTATGTAGAGAGAATTAAATACCGGAATGAAGAGAATGGCTATTCTGTCCTGGAGGTGGGTTCTGAGGGAGAGGATTATGTGCTAGTGGGAACCTTTCCTTATATCAATGAGGGGGATTTGTTAGAAGCAGAGGGACGTATGATAGAGCATCCCATTTATGGGGAACAGCTTCAAGTGGAACACTATGAGCTGAAAGCGCCAGAAGATACAGCTTCTATGGAAAAATATCTTGGTTCCGGAGCGATCAAAGGAGTGGGGACAGCTTTGGCCGGCCGGATTGTGCGTCGGTTCAAAGCAGACACTTTTCGTATTATAGAAGAAGAACCGGAGCGCCTAGCCGAGGTAAAGGGAATCAGTGAAAAGTTGGCACGTTCCATCGCTGAACAGATGGAAGAGAAGAAAGAAATGCGTCAGGCGATGATGTTTTTGCAAGAGTATGGGATTTCTATGAATCTGGCGCTTAAGATTTATCAGGAATATGGTATGGCACTGTATGGGATTATCCGTGAAAACCCCTATAAGCTGGCAGATGATATTCAGGGGGTCGGTTTTAAAATTGCGGATGAGATTGCTCAGCGTGTGGGAATTGTTGCGGATTCTGATTATCGGATTCGCAGTGGTATTTTTTATTGTCTTTTGCAGTCCGTTGTCAATGGGCATACCTACCTTCCGCAAAAAGAGCTGATAAGAAATGCATCGGAACTACTGCGTGTGGATCCGGAAGTTATGGAAATGCATTTGATGGATTTGCAGATGGAGAAAAAGATTATAATAAAGATCAACGAAGAGAAACAAGAAGATGAGAGCCAACAAGAGGAATCGGGGAAGGAAAGTCGGCATATATATGCTTCTCAGTATTATTTTTTAGAGCTGAATACAGCTCGGATGCTTCATGATCTGAATCTTCGCGGAACAGAGCCAGAGAACGCCATTCGTAAAAGATTGGAAGGGATCTGTGCTAGCGAGGGAATAGAAGCTGATGAAATGCAGATTCAGGCAGTCATGCAGGCAGTGAACAGTGGATTGTTAATCATCACAGGCGGTCCGGGAACGGGAAAAACAACGACGATCAATACGATTATCCGTTATTTTGAACAAGAAGAAATGACAATTCTTTTAGCGGCGCCTACTGGGAGAGCAGCTAAAAGAATGACAGAAGCCACGGGATATGAAGCGAAGACGATTCATCGCCTGTTGGAGCTAAATGGAGTTCCAGATGATGAGAGTGGCACTTCAGGAATGCATTTTGAGAGGGGAGAGGAAAATCCCCTAGATGCGGACGCGATTATTATTGACGAAACCTCTATGGTGGATATTTATCTGATGCATGCATTGCTGAAAGCAATAGCGCCGGGGACTCGCTTAATCTTAGTGGGGGATGTGAATCAGTTGCCGAGTGTGGGGGCAGGAAATGTGCTACGGGATATGATTGATTCCGAGGCATATCCGGTGGTGCGCTTGAACCATATTTTCCGGCAGGCAGCAGAAAGCGATATCATAGTCAACGCTCACCGGATTAATGGTGGAGAACAGATTCCTCTTGGCAAACCTAGCAAGGATTTTTTGTTTATTCGCGGGATGCAGCCAGATGCGATCATTCATTCAATCATTACGTTGGTGACAAAAAAGCTTCCAGGTTATGTCCGAGCGGATCCTTTTGATATTCAAATTATGACGCCAATGCGAAAAGGTGCTTTGGGAGTGGAGCGTCTCAACAATATTTTGCAGCAGCATCTCAATCCTGCATCTTCCTCTAAGACAGAGAAAGATGCAGGAGGTGTGATCTACCGGATTGGTGACAAAGTGATGCAGATCAAAAACAACTATCAACTAGAGTGGGAGGTTCGCAATCGCTATGGGATTGTGACGGATTCCGGAACCGGTGTGTTTAATGGCGATATAGGCAGAGTTCGGGAGATTAACATCTTTGCGGAAAATATGACAGTAGAGTTTGATGAAGGAAAGATGGTTGAATACAGCTTTCGGCAATTAGAAGAGTTGGAGTTGGCATATGCCATTACCATACATAAATCTCAGGGAAGTGAATATCCGGCGGTAGTGATACCCGTTCATTCCGGACCACGGATGTTGATGACCAGAAATTTGATTTATACAGCGGTTACGCGTGCCCGGATTTGTGTTTGCCTGGTTGGTTTACCGGAGATGTTTCAGCAAATGGTGGATAATGAGCTGGAGCAACGACGTTATACTGGTTTGTGTACTCGTATTCGGGAGATTATGGAAGTTTCTTCCTCTCCTACATAAAGCAAGGTGAGGATGGATAAATTTGGGATTTTGGAAATGAGAATAAGGGAGGAGGTATTATTATCTGGAATATTTTGTTTCCGCGCAGATGTCCGGTTTGTGATCGGATTGTTGTCCCGCCAGGAGAACGGATCTGCCGGACTTGTACGTTTTATCTTTCGCCGGTGAGGCAGCCAACTTGCCAAAAATGCGGCAAAGAAGTGAGCCATGATTGCCAAGAATATTGTCCAGATTGTGCACGTCACAAAAGAAGCTTTGATTCTGGCGCCGCACTTTTAAACTATAATGAGGTGGCCCGTCATTCTTTGGCGGCGATTAAATATAAAAATCGCAGAGAATATCTTGATTTCTACGGTACAGCCATGCAACACCGCTTTTATAAAAAGATTCAGCAATGGCGGCCGGATTTTTTGATTCCTATACCAATACATCCTTCCCGTCGCCGACAGCGAGGTTACAATCAGGCGGAGGAACTGGCCGTTCGTCTCGGTAAAGCTTGGAATATTCCTGTCGAAACAAAATTGCTTCTTCGCATTCGAAAAACGGTACCTCAGCGAGATTTAAATCCCACAGAACGTTTGAAAAATCTGCAAGAGGCATTTCAGATTCATCCGGACTTTCAAAAGGGAACAAAAAATGGAAAAGACATCCGCACAAGATTGCCGAAATGTGTGATTCTGATTGATGATATTTACACTACAGGAAGCACAATAGAAGCCTGTACCCGTGTTTTGAAGAAAGCAGGAGTGAAAGAAGTTCATTATCTGGCAATCGGGATTGGGTATGGAATATAAATCGAAGGTGATAAATTGTAAGAAAATGATTGACGCCATCTCCTTGTTATGCTATAGTAAAAAAGCGAATGGAAGAGCTTAGGTCTTTTTTTTGTGCTCAAAAAAAGACTGTAACCCAACAAAATTTGAGTGGAGGTGGAAGTTGTGCGCACAAGAATTACACTGGCATGTACAGAATGTAAACAGCGGAATTACAACATGACGAAGGATAAGAAAACCCATCCGGATCGCATGGAAACCAAAAAGTACTGCAGATTTTGCAAGACACATACCTTGCATAAGGAAACCAAGTAAGGAGTGTGAATCATGGCAGAGACTACGAATACTGCAAATACTACAAAAGCTCCTAAGCCGAGCTTTATAAAGGGCCTCAAGGCTGAGTTCAGGAAGGTTGTCTGGCCGGATCAGGAGACCGTTTCCAAACAGAGTGCTACGGTAGTAGTAGTCACAGTTCTGCTGGGAACCGTCATTGCACTTCTGGATTTTGCTATCAAAAAAGGTCTCGACATTATTTTGTTTTTAGGATAAGGGAGATATCTATGGCAGACGCGAAATGGTATGTGGTGCATACCTATTCAGGCTATGAGAACAAAGTAAAGGTGGACATTGAAAAGACTATTGAAAACCGCAATCTGCAGGAGCAGATCCTGGAAGTATCCGTTCCGATGTTGGAAGTTGCCGAAATGAAGAATGGCGTGGAGAAACTTGCAGATAAAAAGATGTTTCCGGGATATGTACTGATTCATATGGTGATGAATGATGATACCTGGTATGTAGTGCGGAATACTCGCGGTGTTACGGGCTTTGTAGGTCCGGGATCGAAGCCAGTACCCTTAAGCGATGAGGAGATGGCGGGGCTTGGATTTGTCCGAAAAGATGTGGTGGCAGAATACGAAGTGGGCGATACGATTGTGGTTACCGCCGGCGCGTGGAAGGACACCATTGGAGCAGTTAAGTCCATCAATGAAGGTAAGAAGACGCTTACGATCAATGTCGAGATGTTTGGTCGCGAGACACCGGTCGAACTGAGCTTTACAGAAGTGAGAAAAATGTAGCACAATTATGTGCATTGACTGAAAAAGTCATGCGACATTTGTCGCAAGGGAACAAAGTGGGAGGGACATCCCCGACAATACCACAATATAGGAGGTCATTATCATGGCAAAGAAAGTAACTGGTTATATCAAATTACAGATTCCGGCAGGCAAGGCAACTCCGGCTCCGCCGGTAGGTCCCGCACTGGGTCAGCACGGAGTGAATATTGTACAGTTCACCAAGGAATTTAATGCAAGAACTGCTGATCAGGGGGATCTGATCATTCCGGTAGTGATTACCGTATATGCGGACAGAAGCTTCAGCTTTGTTACTAAGACCCCGCCGGCAGCCGTACTGCTGAAGAAGTACTGCAAGATCAAATCCGGTTCCGCAGCTCCAAATAAGACCAAGGTGGCTACCATTTCCAAGGCAGACCTGCAGAAGATTGCCGAGACGAAGATGCCTGATTTAAATGCAGCAAGTTTAGAGGCGGCTATGAGTATGATTGCAGGTACCGCACGGAGCATGGGTATCACTGTTGGAGAATAATTGCGTTAGAAATAATGGGCGCAGGGTGAAACTGACGAAAAGCAGTTATCACCATATATGAAAAACGTGGGAGGGACATCCCCGACAATACCACTAGGAGGTCATTGATATGAAACGTGGAAAAAGATATCTTGAGGCGGCTAAAAATGTAGACCGCTCTGTACTTTATGATACAGCAGATGCTATCGCACTAGTAAAGAAGAGTGCGGTTGCCAAATTTGATGAGACGGTTGAAGCTCACATCCGTACTGGCTGTGATGGCCGTCATGCAGATCAGCAGATCCGTGGTGCAGTTGTGCTGCCTCATGGTACTGGTAAAGTAGTCCGTATTCTGGTGTTTGCCAAAGGCGTGAAAGCTGATGAGGCTCAGGCAGCAGGCGCGGATTATGTGGGAGCTGAGGAGCTGATCCCGAAGATTCAGAATGAGGGATGGCTGGATTTTGATGTAGTAGTGGCTACTCCAGATATGATGGGTGTGGTTGGTCGTCTGGGCCGTGTACTTGGTCCGAAAGGCTTGATGCCAAACCCGAAAGCCGGTACTGTGACTATGGATGTGACGAAGGCAATCAATGATATCAAGGCTGGTAAGATTGAGTACAGGCTTGACAAGACCAACATTATCCATGTGCCGGTTGGTAAAGCTTCCTTTACGGAAGAGCAGTTAGCGAACAACTTCCAGACGCTTATGGATGCAATCATCAAGGCAAGACCCAGTGTTTTGAAGGGAACATTTATTAAGAGTGTTACTCTGGTCTCTACTATGGGACCAGGTGTGAAACTGAATGTGACTAAGCTGATGTCTTAAGGGCGGCTGCGGCAGCATTGTCTGGTGATTTCATTATATGATTTGAATTAGAAGATAGAGGCACCCGGGCTTATCTGACAGAGAAGACCGGGTGTTTTTTGTTCCATAGGGAAAGAGCATCTTATGAAACAAAAACGTTCTGTGGGGCTTGCATTGCGGTGGTGGGGAATCCTATTACGAAAGTAACCCGCCGTAGGCGGAGAATCCTGCGTAACAGGATTCTTTTTTACTTATTTAAAGGGGATACAAAATGAAAAAGAAAACCTTTCTTATTACGGCAGCAGCTATGTTTGCACTGCTTTTTGCCATGACCAGCTATGCACGGCCGCAAAAGATGAACGATGGCTCTTCTGTTGATTTAAGTACGTTTCCTGAAGAGTTTCGCTAGAGCTGTAGGAATTGAAAGAGAGGAAGGATCATGATATCCATTGCGGTTTGTGACGATGAACTTCTGGACTGTTTGACTATTTCGGCTCAGATTAGAACCATTATGGAAGAGATGGGGAATGCTTTTTGTGTCGAACAGTTTCGAAGCGGTGAAGAGCTACTTAAATCCCTAGGGCGGTTTGATGTTGTTTTTCTGGACATTCTTATGGAGGGAATGGACGGTATGGAGACGGCACGGCGGTGCCGTAAACTGGCTTTCAATAAGATGCTAGTTTTTTTCTCTTCCAGCCGGGACTATGTGTTTGACGCCTATGATGTGGAAGCTTTCCATTACCTTGTGAAACCTGTGGATCAGGGAAAGCTGAGAAACGTGCTTAAGCGGGTCATGGAGCGGGAGCGGCAGGTTTCCCAGAACTACATCATGGTCAGCAGGGAGCGTCAGATGAGAAAGCTGTTTCTGGATTCAATCTGGTATTTTGAGATTCAGGGAAGGCAGATACAGGTTCATGAGGAGCAGGGGGTTTTTACCTGGTATGAGCAGATCGGGACTCTGGAAAAGCAGCTTAGGGGCAAAGGATTTTTCAGGTGCCATAAAAGTTATCTCATCAATCTTAAGTATGTGGAGATTTACAACCGGCAGGAAGCAATTCTAGACAACGGGGAGCGGATCCCGATTGCCCGGCGCAGGTATGAGCGGTTCTGCCAGGAGATGGTGGATTACATGAAAAAAAGTGGAGGAATCCTGTGAGCGGGACGGCGGGACTCTGGGATGGGGTACTGTGGTTGACATGCTCTCTTTTGTACGTGCGGAGTGTTTCCCGATTTTTGGGGAGGCATCTTTCGGGGGGACGGCGGGAAGAGAGAATCTTCGGTCTGCTCTTTTTTTGCGGATGTTTGCTGCGGAAGATCTGGATGACAGGAGGAGTCCCCTATATCCTCTATGCAGCGTGTGGTCATGTTCTGCTGGGGATTTTTGCAATGGTGGTGTTTGGAGGGGAAAAGGCGAAACGGCTTTTGGCAGCTGTCTTTGCAGTAGTTATGACGGAGCTTATATGGAATTTTGGGGAGTCTTTTTTCTCCTGCGGGGCTCTGCTACTGATTCGAGTCGCAAAGAGCAATGGGCAAACAACCGTGTCCATAGGGTCATGGACTGGGAGAATCCTTACAATCATGACTTACGGGGTGGGGATATGGGCTGTTAGTCGGCTATCCGAAGCCCTCGAGCTGGTTTTCACGGGCAAAAGAGAAAGTTGGTATTTTTGCCTGTCCTTGCCTCTCATGTTCATGGTTTTTGTAATAGATCTTGTGAATTGGGCGGCTAGCAATGGGATTATGGTCCAGGACTGGAGGCGGTTTGGGCTGTATGAAAACCAGCTTTTCAGTCACGGAGCTATGTGCATATTTACTGGGCTTTCTATGGCAGCGTCTGGCTTTTTTGTTTTTGGGATGGACAGAATATGGAGAGAAGAGCAGGAAAGAGAGCAGTACCAGGCTCAAGTGGCGTACTATAAGATGCTAGAGGAGCAGTATGGTCGGATAGAGCGGTTGCGGCATGACATGAAAAACCACATGCTGGCCTTGGAGAATCTGGCGCGAAATCAGCAGTGGCAGCAGGCAGTGGAATACTTGAGGGAGATGACAGAAATGGGCGGCGTGGGGACCGGGGATGAGGCTACAGGAAGCCTGGTGATGGACGCCCTTTTGTATCATAAAAGGCAGCAGGCAGTGGAAATGAATATCCGCTGGCAATGCGATGTGAAAGTGCCAAAAGACTGCCCAGTGAAGGAGATAGATCTATGTATTATTGCGGGTAATATTCTGGACAATGCGCTGGAGGCGTGCGCGAAGCTCCACAAGAGGGAGGAAACTTTTATCCAGGTGTACATGGGGATGGTAAAAAAGTGCCTGTTCCTGGAAGTGAGGAACTCTATGGCAGAGAAGGAAACTGGGGGCGGGATAAAGAGCGCTGGTGATATTGGTGGAAAGCTGAAAAATGGCAGGGGTTCGAAACGAGAAGAAAGTGTGAAAATCAGCAAAAATCCGAAAAATGGCGAAAGCAGAAAAGAGAATTTCCCTAGACATGGGCTGGGACTTAGAAATATCAGATCGGCGGCTGAAAAATACAACGGAGCAGTGCGTGTGGAGGCGGAGAATGGGATATTTACCATATCGGTTCTTTTGCCGCTGTACTGGGAAGAAGACAGGAAGAGATAATTATGAAGGAAACAGGAAGCGTACATTTTTAGATGATAATGTCTTCTGCGCTGGCAGCTAGGGGTTAATTGCCTTGCCGGGGCATAAGAAAAACCGCATATTACATGAAAGAAACCATTTATTCCATGGTTCTAAAATTTCGCTAAGAGAGGCCGAAATGATAATTGTAGTTTAAAACAGCAAACGGGCGGGGCTTAGGGCTGATGACGGTAAAGCCGCTGAAATTGACCGCAGGCCACGCCGCAGTAAAGGAGGCCAGAAAATGAACGTAAAGACCATGGAAGGGCTGGCAGGGGCCAGTGCTAGTATGAGCCTGATATCCACTCCTATGAATGTAGCAAAGGAGGCAGAGCGGAAGGGGGACACGGAAAAGACACAGCGGGCTCTGGGATATGCGGCCGGGATGAAAGAACAAGCTGAGGAGTATGAAAAAAAGACTGAAAAGGGCATGAAGGCAGATTCCGAGGAGGCGAAGAAGCAGGAGAAGCTGCGCCAGGAAGAACTTATAGAAGCCAGGCGCAGGGAAAGGGAAGAGCAGGAAAAGTGGCTTAAAGGAGAAAACGGAAGAGAAATTGCGAACTATGATTCTGTGGACATAAGCCTGGAGGGAAAGCTCCAGACAGAGACAACCGGGGGCGGGCAGACGATGTCGGAAACTGCGGAAGATCTGCCAGAAAAAAACTATGACCAGTCAGGGGAAAGCGTGGAGTTGGCAGCAGCAGGGGAGAATGTGAATGTGGCTGTGTAGAAGGACAGAAGCGGGTTGGAAGTATCAGACAAGGAGGAGAAAGGCGATGCGGCGTCGATGACCGAAGACAACACAGCAAATGCAAATTTATCTTGCGGAGTTTGCCAGATATAATGCAAATAACACACTAGGATTTTGGGCTTTAGGATTTAGTGAAAAGACTTAATTGAAAATATAATTTATGATTGACAAGAATGATAGGTTATGTTAAACTGAACAAGTATTGACTGCCGAAGACAGCAGGTGCCGTAAGGCATAAGGTAAAGCCGCCTGCCGAGGGAATATACAAAGCCATTGTATTGTAGTGATTTTGTAGAGCCTCTGTGTCGTCTGTACGGCGCAGAGGCTTTTTCTCAATAGGGAAAGCAGTCGAGAAAATCTGACAGGAGGTAGACATTCATGGCAAAAGTTGAGTTGAAACAGCCGATCGTAGCTGAGATTTCTGAATTGCTGAATGGCGCTGCATCTGCTGTGGCAGTGGATTATCGTGGATTGACTGTTGCGCAGGATACAGAGCTTCGTAAGCAGCTGAGAGAAGCCGGTGTTACCTATAAAGTATATAAGAACACCCTGATCCGGCGTGCAGCGGAGGGAACCGATTTTGCTGCGCTGGATCCTCATTTGGAAGGACCGACCGCAATTGCTGTTTCCAAGGATGACGCTACGGCGCCTGCTCGTATTTTAGCTGAGTTTGCGAAGAAGGCAGACAAGCTAGAGATTAAGGCTGGCGTGGTAGAAGGCACTTATTACGATGCCAAAGGTATGCAGGCGATTTCCAGCATTCCGTCCAGAGATGTTTTGCTGGGTAGATTGTTTGGTAGCATGAAAGCCCCGATTGCAAATCTTGCTCGTGTGTTGAATCAGGTTGCTGAAAAGCAGGGTGAGACCGCATAATTTCGGAAAGCATCACAAGATGCAAAAAGAGAACAACGATAAAAATCTAAATGGAGGAAATTAAAATGGCAAAGTTAACTACGGCTGAGTTTATCGAAGCGATCAAAGAGTTATCTGTTCTGGAACTGAATGAGCTGGTAAAGGCTTGTGAGGAAGAGTTTGGTGTATCCGCATCTGCAGGTGTTATTATGGCAGGTCCGGTAGGCCCGGCTGATACAGCTGATGAGAAGACAGAGTTTGATGTAGAATTGACAGAGGTTGGTCCGAATAAGGTTAAAGTTATCAAAGTAGTTCGCGAGGCTACTGGTTTAGGCTTGAAAGAGGCGAAGGATGTCGTGGACGGCGCTCCGAAGGTAGTGAAGGAAGGCGCTTCCAAAGAAGAGGCAGAAGAGCTGAAGACAAAACTGGAGGCCGAGGGCGCAAAAGTTACTCTGAAGTAAGAGAACGCCAAGACGGGGTTTGGCAGAAAGACTTAAGGAATCGGGAGGAGATGTACACCTGCATTCTGTGGGTGTACATCTCCTCTTTTCATTTATTGAGTTATTTAATTGTTTTACAGAGGATAATTATCTGTTACAGAAAAATTGAAATTAATAGAGAATTATGTCATCTAAAAATTGAAGTTTATGTATAAAATCATATGTAAAAAGGGAAAAAGAGGAAGATTGAAAAGAATTGCTTTAACTTCAAACCACGATTTTTCGCGGTTTTTCTGCGTTGCTTGTAACCTGGAAGTGAGATTTTGGAACCGAGAGGTAAATTTATAAAAACTTTATAGTAATTGCTCGAAAAATAGCGTAAAACCCTTGACAGGGGTAAAAATCGGTGATAAGATTAGCTAGTATTTTCACATGAGCTATTGATTCACATATTTGTGTAAGTCATGAAGTTAGCCTCATGATTTACACAAATATGTGATTTTTATTTCAGGGGAAATACGAAAATAAATGGTAGGAGGTACCCATTATGAATAACGGTACAGTAAAGTGGTTTAATGCAACTAAAGGCTATGGATTCATTACAAATGATGCAACTGGAGAAGAAGTGTTTGTTCACTTTTCTGGTATTGTAGCAGATGGCTACAAAACTCTGGAGGATGGACAGAAGGTGACCTTTGATACTACCGAAGGAAACCGTGGTGTACAGGCAGTAAATGTACATGTAGTGGTTTAATGAGTCTGAAGGAAAAGCGGCTGCAAAGCAGGGAGAAGGAACTCCGGCTTTGCAGCCGCTTTTGTTTCAATAGAGAAATAAATGTATTCAGGTATCAAAAATGTAAATGCTTACAAAAATATTAGAAATACTCTTGCATTAAAGAAAAAAATCGTGTATGATTTATAATATAAACTATCTATTTTGTTTTGTTGTTTAAAATGTAAGTGCTTACAAAAAGAATGATAGACAACAGCGGCAGGATGGATAATGGGAAAATAAAAAAACGGAGGTTACAGGTGATGAGCAATGAAAAAGAAACAGTGATTCAGTTTGGTGAAGGTGGTTTTCTGCGTGGTTTTGTGGATTATTTTTTCCAGAAGATGAAAGATCAAGGATTATTTGACGGCTCTGTAGTAGTAGTGCAACCGATTGAACGAGGGATGTGCGAAATACTGGAGAAACAGAATTGTGAATATAATCTGTTCTTGCGGGGAATCGATGGGGGAGAGGTGGTTGATGAGCACACTCATATTCAGGTGATTTCTAGATGTGTGAATCCATATACGGATTATGAGAATTATATGGCTTTGGCTGAAAATCCGGATTTTCGTTTTATTGTATCCAATACCACAGAAGCAGGAATTGAATTTGCACCTGACAATCAATGGGAAGATACCCCGGCAAAGACTTTTCCAGGGAAACTAACTCAGCTTTTATACAAGAGGTACCAACTGGGATTAAAGGGATTCATCATTTTATCTTGTGAGCTGATTGATCATAACGGGGAGGAGTTGGAGAAATGCTGTTTACAATATGCAGATCTGTGGAAGCTGGGTGAGGAATTTAAGAGCTGGCTGAAGAGAGAGAATGATTTCTGTTCGACTTTGGTAGACAGGATTGTAACTGGTTTTCCGCGGGATGAGCACGAAGCTCTGTGTAAGAGAATCGGGGAACAGGATAATATGATGGATACGGCAGAAATTTTCCATCTGTGGGTGATCCAGGGGCAACATGAGGATGAGCTGCCGTTGCAGAAAGCTGGTTTTAATGTGGTTTGGACAGACAATGTAGATCCCTACAAAAAGCGTAAAGTACGGATTCTCAATGGCGCTCACACTTCAATGGTTTTGGCGGCACATTTATATGGGCTGGAAACGGTTGGCGAGTGTTTGAAGGATGAGAAGGTTTCTGGGTTGCTGAAAAAATGTATTTTTGACGAAATCATTCCGACCATTGGGGATACGGAAGATAATCGGCGTTTTGGGGAGGCGGTTCTGGAACGTTTTTCTAATCCATTTATTAAACATCTGTTGTTGTCGATTGCCTTGAATTCTGTGTCCAAATTTAAGGCAAGAGTATTGCCGACAATTTTGGAGCACAAAGAGCAATTCGGTGTTTATCCTCAGGGCTTGACGTTTTCTTTGGCGGCATTAATTGCATTTTATCATACGGATGCGGCGAATGACAGCGAAGATGTAGTTCAGTTCATGAAAGAAGCATCGGTAGAAGAAGTGCTTAAGAAACAAGAATATTGGGGACAAGATTTGAGTGATATGTGGACAGAAGTTCAAAAATGGTATGATAAGATTCAGGTAGATGGGATGGCTAGGGCATACGAAGAAGTTTTGGCATGATGCTTTGAAGTCGTAACCATTCGAAAGGGATCTAAATATTTGCTCGGCAAAAGTGGATGACGTTTTATCCGATTTTGCCGGGCATTTCTCTCTGCTTCAATCAATCAACAATTCGTCTACGGTTACAAACTGATATCCTTCCGCTGTTAGCTGATCGATAATTTCGAGGGCGGCTTCTACGGATTCAGGAAAAATATCGTGCATCAAAATGATGTCTCCATTGCGAACTTTATTTTCCACCAGATTGACAATCCTGGCTTTGTTTTGAAGTTTCCAGTCCAGAGAATCGACAGACCAGAAGACAGTAGTTAAATTTAGACGACATTCCAAATTTTCATTCCAATCGCCGTAAGGAGGACGCAGATACTTCGGTCGATTACCAGTAATATTTTCAATGATCTGTTCCGTGTGTTCGACTGCTTCACATACCATATCTTCTGCTGCTTTTGTCAGTGGAATATGTCGGTAACTGTGATTTCCAATCAGATGACCTTCTTGTTGCATTCTACGAACCAGAGCTTCATTCCCACTGATATTCTGCCCCATCAAAAAGAAAGTAACTTTCACTCCACGTTTCTGTAAACCATCTAGCAATTGTAACGTATAAGTTTCGTGTGGTCCATCGTCAAATGTCAATGCGACTACTTTTTCTTCAGCTCCTGGGTGGACGACAGCCATAGGAACTGTTTGATGCTTTTGCAAGAGATGTTTATCGATTCCTTGATATCGGAACATTGCGATTCCCATTCCCAAAAGAATTCCATCTACCATTAAAATGGTCATCAAGAAAGTGGTTTTTCGTCCCAGATTCCATCTATCCCAGAACATAAGGGATTCACCTCTCTTTTTGCCAACAATTATGGTTCAATCATAAATCAATATATGTTATTGGACGGCATTTCAGTCCAGTTGACATCCCTCCTTTCAGGGGATATACTGAAAAAAGAAAAATTATCAGTCTTCATGGCTGGAGAAAAAGAGGTATTTTATGGACTTATTTGACTATATGAGAAGCGCTGCACAAGAAAAAGAATCTCCTCTTGCTTCTCGCATGCGGCCACGTACTCTTGATGAGGTTGTGGGGCAGCAACATTTGCTGGCAAAGGACAAGCTGCTTTATCGGGCGATTCGTGCGGATCAGTTGGGGTCCATTATTTTTTACGGTCCGCCAGGAACCGGCAAGACAACGTTGGCAAGAGTAATTGCCAATACAACCAGCGCTGAATTTCGCCAGATTAATGCAACAATAGCAGGGAAAAAAGATATGGAAGAAGTGGTGAGAGCTGCAAAAGATGCTTTGGGTATGTATGGAAAAAAGACGATTTTGTTTGTAGACGAAATTCACCGCTTTAATAAAAGTCAGCAGGATTATCTTCTGCCTTTCGTGGAAGATGGGACATTGATTTTGATTGGCGCCACCACGGAAAATCCTTATTTTGAGGTGAATGGGGCGCTTTTATCTCGTTCTCTGATTTTTGAGTTAAAGCCTTTGGAGAGAGCAGATGTGGAGGAATTGATTTACCGAGCCATATCCGATAAGGATCGGGGAATGGGAAGCTATCACGCGGAGATTGATAAAGATGCGGCAGAGTTTTTGGCTGATGTGGCTGGAGGAGATGCGCGAGCTGCTCTGAATGCGGTAGAACTGGGGGTGTTGACCACCGAGCGGAATACTGCGGACGATACGATCCATATTACACTTGAAGTGGCTCAGGAATGTATTCAGAAACGAGCAGTCCGCTATGATAAAGAAGGGGATAATCATTATGACACAATCTCGGCATTCATTAAAAGCATGAGAGGATCGGATCCAGATGCCGCCGTATATTATCTGGCAAGAATGTTGTATGCTGGCGAAGATATCCGGTTTATCGCCCGGCGGATTATGATTTGTGCGTCTGAAGATGTGGGGAACGCAGATCCACAAGCATTGATGGTGGCAGTAAGCGCGGCTCAGGCAGTGGAACGAATCGGTATGCCAGAGGCACAGATTATTCTGGCTCAAGCTGTGACCTATGTGGCGACAGCTCCCAAAAGCAATGCAGCAGTATGTGCAATTAGTGAGGCAATGAATGCGGTAAAAAATCAACGAGGAATGCAGGTTCCTGTGCATTTGCAAGATGCACACTATAAAGGTTCGGCGGATTTGGGACGGGGTACAGGGTATCAATATGCCCATAATTATCCTAATCATTATGTAAAACAGCAGTATTTGCCGGACGGAATGGAAGGGCAGAGTTTCTATCATCCAGCAGAAAGTGGCTATGAAAAGAAAATTCAGGAGCATATGCAGTTTTTAAAAAATAGTGTGGAAGCTTTATCGTGATAGAATTATTCAGGTGTCTGAAATATTAGCCAGTAGTAGTAAAGATTTCGACAAAGGAAAAATCCCTCTTTCTTTTTTGTTGAAATCGTTATATAATATCCATATATGGGACGGGGGAGGCCAAGTTTATTCCCCCGTAATCTGTCGTCAGGTTTTTCTGGAGTCATTTATTACCCCTAAGCAATGATTGGTCAGGTGAGCAAAGCATAGTTTGCCTACAAAAGAAGCCAAAGAGAACAAAATTTCATATTTAGAAATGGAGAGCATTATATGAGAGAAAAATTACAAACATTGCCTCTTGCTGAATTGCGTGAGCTCGCAAAGGCGCAAAAAATTAAAGGTTGGAGCACTATGCGGAAGGCTGAACTGATCGACATTTTGTGTAGTGCTGCAGAACAAGAAGAAATTATCAAAACTGCAGTGGCTCCTCCATTGACAAAATCCCCCAATGAAGGAAAGAGTGAAGAACGCAATCCGAACTTAGGAAAACCTCAGATCCGTCCAGTGCGGGACAATCGTCAGGCGGAAGTGCTGAGTCCTCAGGAGGTTGCTGAGTTGGATAGCGGGATTGGCGCGAATGGTATTTTGGAGGTAATGCCGGATGGCTTTGGTTTTATTCGATGTGAGAATTTTCTCCCAGGAGAGAATGACGTATATGTAGCGCCATCTCAGATCCGCCGTTTTAACCTAAAGACAGGCGATATTATTGTGGGGAACCGCCGGGTGAAGACAGCGGCAGAAAAATTCGCCGCTCTTTTGTATATAAAAAATGTAAATGGTTATCCCATCAGCGTGATCGAAAAGCGTCCGAATTTTGAAAATCTGACGCCGATTTTTCCTAATGAACGTCTTCATATGGAAACAATGGAAAAGACATCCACAGCAATGCGGGTGCTGGATTTGCTGTCGCCAATTGGCAAGGGACAACGCGGTATGATTGTTTCTCCGCCAAAGGCAGGTAAAACCACATTGCTAAAGCAGGTGGCTCAGGCAATTACTACCAACCATTCCGATATGCATTTGATTATTCTGCTGATTGACGAGCGGCCGGAGGAGGTTACCGATATCAAAGAATCGGTGATGGGAGAAAATGTGGAAGTTATTTATTCTACTTTTGATGAGCTGCCAGAGCGCCATAAACGAGTATCCGAGATGGTGATTGAGCGAGCAAAGCGTTTGGTGGAGCATAAGCGAGATGTAATTATTCTTCTGGATAGCATTACTCGTCTGGCCAGAGCATACAATCTGGTGGTGCCCCCCAGTGGACGGACACTTTCCGGCGGTTTGGATCCGGCAGCATTGCATATGCCGAAGCGTTTCTTTGGAGCGGCTCGGAATATGCGTGAGGGTGGCAGCCTGACGATTTTGGCCACAGCGTTGGTAGATACGGGAAGTCGTATGGATGATGTGATTTATGAGGAATTCAAGGGGACTGGCAATATGGAGTTGGTTTTGGATCGCAAGTTGTCCGAAAAGAGAATTTTCCCGGCTATTGATATTTTGAAGTCTGGCACCCGACGGGATGATTTGCTTCTCACTCAGGAAGAAGGGGAGGCAGTAGATATTATTCGCAAGGCGACCAATACCCTAAAGCCAGAAGATGCTGTGGAGAAGGTTCTGGATCTATTTACCAAGACCAGGAATAACCGAGAATTCGTAGAAAACGCTAAGAGAATCCGATTTTATTGATGATTTTTCACTTGCAAATAGTGAATCTTTATGATATACTTACAAAGCTATTTATAGACGTGGGGTGATTTTAACAGTACAAGAGAGACTGTTAGCGGATCACAGGACGATATAATTGAAAAGTAAAGAGGTGAAAATCATGAAAGAGGGTATCCATCCCGCCTATTATCAGGCAAAAGTGACTTGCAACTGTGGTAATGAGTTTGTTACTGGTTCTACCAAGAAAGAGATTCATGTGGAAATCTGTTCCAAGTGTCATGCTTTCTATACGGGTCAGCAGAAGACAGCAGCGGCGCGTGGCCGTATCGACAAGTTTAACAGAAAGTATGGTATCAATGCATAAAAGCAGTAAGAGCGCGAAGTAAGGTTGAGACTTAAGTGGAGACACTTTGGCTCAACCTTCTTTTATTCTTAATTTTTAAAAGCAAAGTGTGTTCTACAAAAATGAGTGGTGAAATTTTCACTGCGGTAGATAGGAAGGAAAGGAGTTTTCATGAAGTATTCCGGAATCGGCGGGCAGGCTGTCATAGAAGGAATTATGATGAAGAATAAACAAGAATATGCTACAGCAGTACGAAGGCCAGACGGAGAGATTGAGGTCAAAAAAGACTGTTACGTCAGTATGACGGAGAAGATACCATTATGTGCTTTACCATTTGTACGAGGAATATTCAGTTTTATTGATTCCATGGTGCTGGGGATGCGGACGCTGAGTTTTTCAGCCAGCTTTTTTGAAGATGATGAGGATTCAGAACCAGGAAGGTTTGAACTCTGGCTGGATAAAGTGTTTGGGGAAAAAGTAGAGAAAGCGCTGATGGCGTTTGTGATGGTTTTTTCCGTGATAATGGCGATTGGGATTTTTATGGTGTTGCCCTTGTTGATTGCCAATGTTTTTCGAAAATTCATCTCTTCAGCGACAGTGATGGCGATACTAGAGGGATGTATCCGAATCGCGATTTTTGTGACGTATATCAAATTAATTTCCCGCATGGAGGATATTCGCCGTACTTTCATGTATCATGGAGCAGAGCATAAGTGTATTAATTGCATTGAACATGGCATGACACTAAATGTGGAACATGTACGCCAAAGTTCCAAACAGCATAAACGATGCGGCACCAGTTTCCTGATTATTGTGATGGTGATCAGTATTCTGTTTTTTATGGCGATCCGTGTGGATACAATATGGCTGCGAATGCTTAGTCGGGTGATTTTGATTCCTGTGATTGCTGGTGTCTCATATGAGTTTTTGCGATTGGCTGGGCGGAGTGATTCCAAGATTGTGAATCTTCTCAGCAAGCCGGGAATGTGGATGCAGAATTTAACTACCAGCGAGCCGGATGATAGTATGATCGAGGTAGCAATTGCAGCAGTCGAAGCAGTTTTTGACTGGAAAACTTATCTGAGAGAAAACTTTCCAGAGACAAAGGTTCTGGAAGAACGATCCGAACAGGTAGCAGAAATTGTGGAGACTGAGGGAAATAAAACGAAAGACCAAAAATCAGGGGCTATAAAGCCGGGGTCAGAGAAGTTATGACTTTGTTTCGTCTTTTAACAGAAGGAACCCATGCGCTAGAGAGAGCCAAAGCTCCAGATGCCAAACAGGACGCCAGACAGCTTTTGCTGGCGGCTTTTCATCTAGATATGGTACATTTTTTGATGAATCGGATGCAGGAGCTGGAAGAGAATCGTCACAACCAGATGTCAATAAAGCTTTACTGGGAGATGATTGACCGGAGATGTCGCAGATGTCCGCTGCAGCAGATTTTGGGTAATCAGGAATTCATGGGACTTGAGTTTTATGTGAATCGTCATGTGTTAATTCCCAGACAGGATACCGAGACGCTGGTAGAGCTGGTATTGGCTGATATGGAACATAGAAGAAATGGAGAACGGTTGGTGGAAAACGCTCTGCTGGATTTATGTACCGGGTCCGGTTGCATAGCAATCAGTTTGGCAGCAAGAGGGGGATTTCAAAAGATAACGATTACGGATATTTCAAAAGAAGCATTGAAGGTGGCAGAAAGAAATATAAGGACTTTGTTGCCGAATTGGCTGCTTTCGCGGGGAGAGATTCCTTGGAGGGAAATGTTCAATATCACAGAAAAAATGGTGGAGATTTTGCAGGGAGATTTGTTTGCTGCATTGTGGGAAGATAGCAGAAAATATGATGTGATTACTGCAAATCCGCCATATATTCCAACAGCGATGATTTCTGTTTTGGAGCCGGAAGTTCGAGAACATGAGCCGCTTTTGGCATTGGATGGTGCCGAGGACGGACTGCGTTATTATAAAAGGATTGCGGCTGCGGCTGGCGGATATTTAAAGCCGGGGGGCCGGATTTACCTGGAGATTGGATTTGACCAAGGAGGGAAAGTTGGCAAGCTGTTGGAATTTGCCGGATATGAGAAGATTGTGGTGCATAAAGACCTTGCAGGAAAAGATAGAGTGGTTGTTGCAGTCTGGCCAGGCAGTGAAGAAGGATGGAAAGAAAACCAGAAAAAGCTGGTATAAAAAGGGTTGCATAAGAAGAATGTACCACCAGGAGGGAACGAGATGTTTGACCGATTAGATGATATGTTAATCCATTATGAGGAGATCATGCAGGAATTGAATGAGCCAGGAGTGACTGAGGATCAAGGACGATTTCGCAGGTTGATGAAAGAGCAGTCGGATTTGGCGCCTGTAGTAGAGACTTATCAAAATTATAAACGGGCGAAACAGGATATCGAAGATAGTCTGGCGCTTTTAAATGAGGAAAGCGACGAGGAACTGCGGGAAATGGCCAAGGAAGAATTGTCAGATGCCAAAAAAAGAGTCGAATTGCTGGAACAGGATTTGAAGATTTTACTTTTGCCTAAGGATCCGAATGATGACAAAAATATTATTTTGGAAATTCGTGCCGGAGCCGGTGGTGATGAGGCGGCATTGTTTGCCTCGGAACTATATCGTATGTATGTGAATTATGCAGAAAGTCAGCGGTGGAAGGTGGAGTTAGTCAGCTTAAATGAAAATGGGATTGGCGGTTTTAAGGAAGTAGTCGCCATGATCACCGGCAAAGGGGCCTATTCTCGAATGAAATACGAGAGTGGGGTTCATCGGGTACAGAGAGTGCCAGAGACCGAGTCAGGAGGACGAATCCATACTTCCACAGCCACGGTGGCGGTAATGCCGGAAGCGGAAGAAGTAGATGTGCAAGTGGATATGAATGAATGCCGTATTGATGTTATGCGTGCTTCTGGAAACGGAGGACAATGTGTCAATACGACGGATTCAGCGGTTCGCTTGACCCATATTCCTACGGGAATTGTGATTTACAGTCAGACAGAGAAATCTCAGCTTCAAAATAAGGAGAAGGCATTTCGGTTGCTGCGTTCTAAATTGTATGATCTAGAGATGGAAAAAAAGATGAGTGCAGAAGCAGCTGAACGGCGGAGCCAGATTGGGACAGGGGATCGGTCCGAAAAAATTCGCACTTACAACTTTCCTCAAGGCAGAGTGACAGAGCATCGAATAAAATTGACACTTTATAAAATTGATTCGGTTATGAATGGCGATATTCAGGAATTGATTGACAGTCTGATTGCTGCCGACCAGGCAGCAAAGCTGGCAAAAATGGGAGAAGCATCGTAAAATGAAAACGTTTGTTTAAATTTCCAAAAAATATGTTTCAAAATTTTGTGATTTGTGATAAGATATAGGATATCTATTACCAAAAAGGTTTGAACCTTGATGACAGGGGGATTACAAAATATGGCAATATCCTATAAAAGTAAACTATATGATAGGGAACGTGTTTTTACTATGGCAGTCGACTGGTATGAGAATCAGCCATTAGAAGGAGTCCTGTATCAGGGGAGTCAACAGATGGGGGTTTATTTTACTGGTTATTATGAATTTGCCTGGCAAATGGAACAATATTTTACGAAGCTGCAATATCCACGGTCTGTGATGGACAGGCGGGAACTGTGCAGTATTCGTGAAGATGGAATGCAGCGGGAAATTGTGAGAGAGGCAGGGAGAAGAGCGGGTACAGCTGATACTTTTACGATTCGGGTTACGCATCGTCAAAATGCCAGCTGGCAGGGGACTGTGATGAACCGCGCGGGAAAGACTTTTCATTTTTCCAGTTTTCTAGAGTTGGTAGGTTGGCTGGAAACTGATTTGAGAGGAATATCAGAGAACTCGGACCAGGAAACAGAGACAAGTCAACAGCGGGTGGAGAAATATTTGCGGATTGTGATGAGCTGCCCAGAAGTAATGAAGGTTTTGCCGGATACTCTGGTATATCGGTTTCGCAAGGAAAAGAAGAGTCAAACTTTTATGATTCGGCCAATGTTTTATGAACATAATACCTGCCAGGGAAGCATATACTGGAAAGAACATCGGAAACAAGTTAGCTTTCGCAGCTTCCTGGAATTGATCAATATGATGGGAGCAGCAATTCGGGATCGGAGCAGCTGGGAGGAGCAAGCAGATGTGATTTAAAGGGGAATAGGAAAAGCCTCCGGCCACTATATAGTGTCCAGAGGCTTTTCTCCTATCAAAAGTCAAGAATCGCTTTCGAATGGTGCTACTGCCTGCAGAGAATAATGAATGATAATATCTTTACGCAAATATGCCTTTTTATAATTACGAATAATTCGTTGCATGACCATCTCCCCATTTTCATAGGAGGCAGAGGGGAGTAAGAGCATATATTGACTGACACTATAGCGGGTATAGACATCTCCATGGCGAAGAGAACTGGTAACAGCATTGCCCAAATGCCCCATTGCCCGCGTAAGCACAGAAGATTTTGGAAGGCTGCCATCTTCCAGAGCCAAAGTGAGCAATCCTAAAAAAATGGAATCGCCAGTTCTCGCGATTGCCCGTTGTTCGAGCTGATAAATATCGCGGAATACAGTGAATTCACAGGAATAGGCTCCCGAGTGCTCTCTTTTCTCCTGCATGGATTTCTGAATCAAGGAGAGATCGGTATTTACCCCGTGTTCCTGATCTTGTATCAACTTATATAAATCGGTCATTCGTTCCGAAGGGGTGATTGCGAATTCATTGTAAAAGGAATCCACCATAATACGGTATTGTTCCAGAGCTTGCCGTTGATTGCCGTTGCAGTAGAGAGCATAAATCAAATGATATTGAAAATCTTCATTATGAGCTTCAATAGTAATTGCATGACGGCATAGCTCAATGATAGAATCCCACTGTTCTTCTTTAAGAAGGATTTCAATTGCCTGCATGGCAGCGTGGACAAATAAGGTGTGGTAATGCCGGCTGACTGGAATCACCCAAGGATCCCAGGCGATCTTGGGAAGGAAATCCCCCTTGTATAGCCGGATTGCCTGTAAAAGGTATTCTAGCTGTTGTGCTTCTGTAAGTCCTGGCTGCTTGCTTTGTTCGCATAAAGCTTCAAATTCGGAAGAATCCAAGGAAAGAGGAACCTCGGAATTCCAGCAGTAGGAACCGCGGTTTTGGGAGATCAACTGCTGCGTGGAAAGATTAAAAGGCTCCAGAAGTTTGCGGGTGCGGAAGATCAATGTCTTCAGAGCGTTGGTTGGATTAACATTGTTGTCATCAGACCAGATAACGTCAACTAACTCATCAGCGGAAATTTCCCGATCATGGTAATATACCAGATATTCAAGAATAGTCCAAGGTTTTTTAGCCTGCTGAACTTTGTTGGTGATGGAGACATCTCCGATGGTGAGACAGAAGCCGCCAAGCATCTGGACTTGTGCGGTTAAATTCTTCATAGATACCACCATTCTTTGTAAGGTATTCGTATCTTCAAAAGATGAAGATACAGATAGAAGCTTGTTGTGTTGTACATAAAACGGTTTTTCGTTATTCCGATTGCTATGTCATATGATAAAACTATGATACTATTATAGTAAAAAATAACAAATAAGTCCAGAGCAAATTGTGGTTTGCCAGGATTTGCTGTTTCTTTTGCAACAATCATGGACAAATCGGAAAAGATTGGTTATAATAAAAGATACATGCAAATTGCAGAGAGGAGTGGGAGCATGAAATATAAAAAAAGCGTATTTCGGAATATGGCCATGGTTACGCAGCTTGGCATCAGTGTTCTAGCTCCCATTTTTTTGTGCATATTCATTGGGTATCAGGTGGATTCCCGGTATGGGATGAAGACATTGGTGCCGCTGTTGATTCTGGGAGTATTGGCAGGCGGAAAAAGTGCCTGGCACCTGGCAGTGAAGTCGCTTGAGCAAGAACGCAGGGAAGATGAGGTGGTTTTGCAAGAGCGACAGAACCAAGGAGAAAGAATCGGAATCAGCAGGCCGAAGCGGCCAAGCCGGATCCGGCGGGAGAAACCATAGGAATCTGGAAAATCCGGACAAAAAGCACGAGAGTGCTTGAGAACGACTCGGGAAAGGCCGTTTCGGCAGAGAAACAAGCGGCAAACAGGGAGGCATATGGGAGATGGAATGGCTGAGCAGATCAACAAAAAACCTTCTTTTTGAGATGTCCGTCGGTATTGTCTTGTATAATTTGCTGCTGGGTGTGCTTGCATGGGTATTTTTGCCTAGATTTTCCTATCCGGTCATTCCGGTTCTGGGAGGATTGTTGGCAGGGATGGTCGGAGCCGTGTTGATGTTAATTCATATGGCGGTGACGACGGAACGGGCACTGGAAAGCCAGAATGAGAGTTATGCCAGTAAGACCACGATTGTTCATAGCATGATACGAAAAGTGGTGCTGGTGGCAGCGTTATTTTGTTGTTGGAGAGTGTTCCGTGTGGATCTTCTGGCCATGGTGATTGGAGCCATGGGGATGAAAGCGGGCGCATACTTACAGCCGCTGATTCACAAGATTATTGCCAGGGAAGAGGAACCGCATATAGCTGCGGGCGGGGAGGATTCCAAGACGGAAGAACTATGAAGCCGATGCGATGCATTGCGGAGGCGGCTATCTTTAGAAGAAAGGAGGACAATATATGGGGATGCTGATCGCTCATGAGCCGGACTTTATGATACATGGTGTTTTGAAATACCAGATGTTTGGCCAGGATTTTTGGATCACAACAACAACAATAGGTATGTGGATCGTTACGCTTATGATTCTGTTGATTGCTGTGTTGGCCAACCGTGCACTGAGAAAGGCAGACGATGTGCCAGGTACATTTCAGAACGTATTGGAATATGCGTATGAGATGTTGCAGAAAATGGCAGATGGGATTCTGGCAGGTAATGCGAAGAGATTTGTTAATTACATCGGAACTATTTTTCTATTTATTCTGTTTTGTAATCTGAGCGGCCTGTTAGGGCTTCGTGCGCCTACTGCAGATTATGGTGTGACGTTTCTGCTTGGTATGTTTACATTCTTTATTGTCAACTATCAGGGAATTAAGAATCGTAAGCTGAGACATTTTACCAGTTTGTTTGAGCCAACACCGATTCTGTTCCCGATCAATCTGATCGGAGAGCTAGCCAATCCGCTGTCTATTTCCCTGCGTCTGTTTGCGAATCTGCTTTCAGGCGTGATTATCATGGGGCTGTGGTACGGAATGATGCCGATCTTTGTCAATATCGGTATTCCGGCGGCGCTTCACGTTTATTGTGATGTGTTCTCAGGTGCTATACAGACCTATGTGTTCTGTATGCTGACCATGGTTTATATCAATGATAAAATGGAGTAATGCTGTACTACAGTGTGCTCTGTAGGCCGGAAACTCCGGCTATGAAAATGAGGATTTTATAAATCATATATTATTTTTAGGAGGAATTTTACTATGAATGGTATCTCAGGACAGGACTTTATTTTTGGTTGTTCCGCAATTGGTGCAGGTCTGGCGATGATCGCCGGTATCGGACCTGGTGTTGGACAGGGTATTGCTGCAGGTCATGGTGCGTCTGCGGTAGGCCGTAATCCGGGAGCAAAATCTGACATCACTTCCACTATGCTTTTGGGCCAGGCAGTTGCTGAGACTACAGGTTTGTATGGTCTGGTAGTTGCCATTATCCTGATGTTCGTTAAGCCTTTCGGAGCTTAAAGACTGGGAGGGAATAAGGACGAAAGGAGGCTTAAGATTTGGACAGACTGATAGGATTTGATCCGCAGTTGCTGCATGATGCAGTACTGACCGGTATCAACATCTTCATATTATTCTTTTGTTTATCCTATCTGCTCTTCAACCCCGTGCGGGATGTACTGGAAAGGCGGAAAAAGAAAATCGCTGACGAATTAGCTTTAGCTGCTGGCGATATGGCGGACGCTAGTGCCTTGAAGGAAGAGTATGAGACGAAGCTTAAGAATGTAAATAAGGAAGCAGAGGATATTCTGGAAGCGGCAAGAAAGAAAGCCAAGAACCGAGAGGCAGAGATCCTCGATGAAGCAAGGGCAGAGGCATCTCGTATCGTTGAGCGAGCCAACCGGGAAATCGAGCTGGAGAAAAAGAAAGCTATTGACGGTTTGAAACAGGATGTAGTGAATATCGCTGCATTGATGGCACAGAAGGCAGTGGGAAGCTCCATCGATATGACGATCCAGAATGCCCTAATTGACGAGACTTTGAAGGAAATGGGTGAGAGTACATGGCAAAGTTAGTGTCAAAGGTGTACGGGGATGCATTATTTGAGACCGCCATGGAGAAGGATCGGATAGATGTGCTTTATGAGGAGATTGTCTCTCTGGTTCCTGTTTTGGAGGGCAATCCGGAGCTGATGGCACTTCTCAATAATCCGCGGATCGTCAAGGAGGAAAAGGTTACCATCATTCATCAGGTCTTTGAAGGCAGGGTGGAAGAGGAGTTGATGGGATTTTTGACTGTAGTCGTAGAGAAAGATCGGCAGAACGATCTGATTCCGATTTTTGCCTATTTTATTCAGCGGGTAAAAGAATATAAACGGATCGGGACCGTATCCGTGACCAGTGCGGTGGAACTGAGCGAAGAGCAGAAAGCCCGCTTGCAGGAGAAACTGCTGGAAACTACAGACTATGTGATGTTTGAAATGAATTATCAGATCGATTCCGCTTTGATTGGCGGTATGGTGATTCGGATTGGCGATCGGGTGGTAGATAGCAGTATCCGCACGCGGCTCTATGAGATGAAAAAAGAGCTTTCTCAGTTGCAGATGGCTTGATTCAGGTAACAGGGAAGGAAGAAAAACTGTTACAATTTGGGCGGCAATTAACATTTCAGAAAGGGAAACAGCAAAATGAATTTGAGACCAGAAGAAATCAGTTCGGTTATTAAAGAACAGATTCAGAAATATTCTACCAAGCTGGAAGTCTCGGATGTCGGCACCGTTATCACAGTAGCGGACGGTATTGCTCGGGTTCATGGGCTGGAAAAAGCTATGCAGGGTGAGCTTCTGGAGTTTCCAGGAGAGATCTATGGCATGGTGCAGAACTTAGAGGAGGACAACGTGGGTGTCGTTCTTCTTGGTGATACCAGCAATATTAGTGAGGGTGATATCGTAAAGACAACCGGCCGCGTGGTGGAGGTTCCAGTAGGTGATGCGCTAACCGGGCGCGTGGTGAATGCTTTGGGACAGCCGATTGACGGTAAGGGGCCAGTAGAGACAGACCAGTTCCGCCGTATTGAGCGAGTAGCGCACGGCGTTATTGAGAGAAAAGGAGTGGATACTCCGCTGCAGACCGGCATTAAGGCTATCGATGCTATGATTCCGATCGGAAGAGGCCAGCGTGAGCTGATCATCGGCGATCGCCAGACTGGTAAGACGGCTATTGCCATTGATACGATTATTAATCAAAAAGGTCAGGGAGTCCATTGTATCTATGTCGCTATTGGTCAGAAGGCTTCCACAGTAGCAAATATCGTGAGAACTTTAGAGGAGTTCGGAGCTATGGATTATACTACTATCGTAGTTTCCACGGCATCTGACTTGGCTCCTTTGCAGTTTATTGCTCCTTATTCCGGATGTGCTATCGGCGAGGAATGGATGGAGCGTGGAGAGGATGTGTTGGTGATCTATGACGATCTGACCAAGCATGCGGCGGCTTACCGTACTTTATCGTTGCTGTTGAAGAGACCGCCGGGCCGTGAGGCTTATCCGGGTGATGTCTTCTATCTGCACTCTCGTTTGTTGGAGCGTGCGTCCCGTTTGTCAGAAGAGTTAGGAGGAGGTTCTCTGACTGCTTTGCCGATTATTGAGACGCAGGCAGGCGATGTATCGGCCTATATCCCAACCAATGTGATTTCCATTACAGATGGACAGATTTATCTGGAGACCGAGATGTTCAATTCCGGATTCCGTCCGGCTATCAACGCTGGTCTGTCCGTATCCCGTGTAGGTGGTGCGGCGCAAATTAAAGCGATCAAGAAGATTTCGGCTCCAATTCGTACCGAGTTGGCCCAGTTCCGTGAATTGGCTTCGTTTGCGCAGTTCGGTTCCGATCTGGATGCGGCGACGAAGGAGCAGTTGGCACAAGGTGAGAGAATTCGGGAAGTCTTAAAACAGCCACAGTATCAGCCGATGCCAGTAGAATATCAGGTTATCATTATCTATGCAGCTACTAGAAAATATCTGCTGGATATTCCAGTGTCGGATGTTTTGGCTTTTGAGAAGGAACTGTTTAAATATATTGATACCAAATATCCGGAGATTCCATCTTCGATTCGTGAGACCAAACAGATGTCGGATGAGACAGAGGAGCTTTTGGTGAAGGCGATCAAGGAGTGTAAGGCACAGCGGTAGGACGGGAGGAACGTAAATCATGGCATCCATGAGAGATATTAAACGCAGAAGGGCAAGTATCCAGAGTACGGGCCAGATCACAAAGGCCATGAAACTGGTATCCACGGTCAAGCTGCAGAGATCCAGAACGAAAGCGGAAAGTTCCAAACCCTACTTTAATCGGATGTATGATACCATCGCCTCCATGCTGGAGAGATCTGGCGCCATGGATCATAAATATTTGAAAGCTGGTACAGAGGGTAAGAAAGCAGTGATTGCGGTTACCTCCAATCGTGGTCTGGCGGGTGGTTATAACAATAATATCGTGAAGCTGATTATGGCAGACCCTGGTCTTGTGGCGGCAAATACCAAGATCTATGCCATCGGTCGCAAGGGCCGAGACGGTTTAGCAAGAAAGGGGTATGAGATTACAGCGGATTATTCGGAAGTGATCAATGAACCGCTATACCAGGATGCCGCAGATCTGACGAAGGAGCTTTTGGGCGCCTTTGAACGGGGAGAGGTCAGTGAGATTTATCTGGCATATACGTCCTTTAAAAATACAGTGGTTCATATTCCCCGGTTAGTGAAGCTGCTTCCTTTTGACCGGGATTCGGCTGTCAATGAAACAGGGGATGAGCCAAAAGCGCGGGCGTTGATGAATTATGAGCCGAGTGCAGAGACGGTGTTAGATATGATTATTCCCAAGTATATGAGCAGCCTGATCTATGGCGCGTTATTGGAAGCGGTAGCCAGTGAGAACGGTGCCCGTATGAACGCCATGGATTCGGCAACGAACAATGCTGAGGAGATGTTAGGAAAGCTGGAGATCCAGTTCAATCGAGCACGGCAGGGATCCATCACGCAGGAACTGACGGAGATTATCGCCGGTGCGAATGCTATCAATTAAAAGCAAGGCAGCCGGTTGTGCAAGAGTTTTGGACAGAGAAAAGAATATTTAAGGAGAAACAAGATGGCAGAACAAAATATTGGCAAAATCACACAGATCATCAGTGCGGTTATCGACATCAAGTTCTCCCAGGGCAAGATTCCGGAAATTAACGAGGCGATCGAGATTCCGCTGGATAACGGCGGAAAGCTGGTCGTGGAGGTAGCCCAGGATCTTGGCGATGATACAGTAAAATGTATCGCTATGGGAAGTACGGATGGCTTGAGACGTGGCATGGACGCGATTGCGACCGGCGCGCCGATTACTGTACCGGTGGGAGAAAATACGCTGGGGCGTATTTTCAATGTGTTGGGAGAGCCCATTGACAATAAGGAAAAGCCGGCGGTGGAAAAATATTTTCCGATTCACAGAAAAGCGCCAACTTTTGAGGAACAGTCCACAGAGACGGAGATCTTAGAGACTGGTATCAAAGTAGTTGACCTTCTCTGCCCCTATCAGAAAGGTGGTAAGATCGGTTTGTTTGGTGGCGCTGGTGTAGGAAAGACGGTGCTAATCCAAGAATTGATTCGTAATATCGCTACGGAGCATGGCGGATATTCGGTATTCACTGGCGTGGGCGAGCGCACTCGTGAGGGAAATGACCTTTATCATGAGATGTCCGACTCGGGTGTTATCAACAAGACCACCATGGTATTCGGACAGATGAATGAGCCGCCGGGTGCGCGTATGCGTGTGGGTCTGACGGGACTTACGATGGCAGAGTACTTCCGTGATGAAGGTGGTAAGGATGTGTTGCTCTTCATTGATAATATTTTCCGTTTTACTCAGGCAGGATCTGAGGTGTCAGCGCTGTTAGGACGTATGCCTTCCGCAGTGGGTTATCAGCCAACACTACAGACAGAGATGGGTGCGTTGCAAGAGCGTATTACTTCCACCAAGAAGGGATCTATTACTTCCGTACAGGCTGTTTATGTGCCTGCGGATGACTTGACAGACCCGGCGCCGGCGAATACTTTTGCCCATTTGGATGCGACTACGGTTTTGAGCCGTTCGATTGTGGAGCTGGGTATCTATCCGGCAGTGGATCCGTTAGAGTCCACTTCCCGCATTCTGGATCCTCGTATTGTGGGTGAGGAGCATTATAAGGTGGCGCGTGGTGTACAGGAGGTTTTGCAGAAGTATAAAGAGCTGCAGGATATCATTGCCATGTTGGGTATGGATGAGCTGTCTGAGGAGGATAAGCTGACTGTATCTCGGGCCAGAAAGATTCAGAGATTTTTGTCTCAGCCGTTCTTTGTGGCGGGACAGTTTACAGGCATGGAGGGCCGTTACGTGCCGCTGGCCGAAACCATTCAGGGCTTTAAGGAGATTCTGGAAGGGAAGCATGATGAAGTTCCGGAGCAGTACTTCCTGAATGCCGGCGGTATTGAAGACGTACTTGCCCGTATGAAATAGGGGGTACATCTATGGCTGATGTGATGAAACTGAATGTAATCACTCCAGAAAAACAGTTCTATGAAGGGGAAGTGACCATGGTAGAGCTGACAACGACGGAGGGAAATATCGGTGTTTATCCTAACCATATCCCGCTGACCGCGGTAGTGTCACCGGGGGTGTTGACGATCCATGAGGAGGGAGAGAAGAAACAGGCTTCGCTGATCTCCGGATTTATCACCATTCTGCCAGATAGCGTTACCATTATGGCGGAGGTGGCTGAATGGCCGGATGAGATTGATTTTAAGCGTGCTGAGGAGGCCAGAGCACGTGCTGAGCGGCGCTTGACTTCTGGGGAAACCGAGTTGGATACACTGCGGGCAGAGATGGCACTAAAGAGAGCTCTAGTAAGGTTAGGATTAAAGCATTAAAGGATGTTCCTTACGGCTTTTGCTTTTGTAGCATTAATAGGAGCTGTCAGGCGCAAAGTGTGAAAAAGAAGAGTTATGGGAACTCCTGGCAGGAGATATACTGCCGGGAGTTTTCCGTTTCAGAGGGGGGATGGGAATTAATGGAAGGGCAGGCGTCTCCTTGACTGCGGAGGGGAATGGGTGCTGCTGATTTTGAATTTGGCTGGACATGGAGGGAGCGTGGGGTACTGAAATGTATAGAAGGAATGAAACAGGTGACGGATGGGATTTGGCGGGGAAGATAGTTCGGGATATCATGAAGAAAATGGGGGATAGAGAGTATTTTTTTAGTGGGGGCGGTTTGCTGGCGGCGGCTATGATTTTGCAAGTGTTGGCAAGGAATGTGAGTGGGATGGCAACATGGTATGCTCATCATGTTTATCCGGTATTAGTGAGAGTAATCGGCGGTTTTTTTGGCTTTTTTCCGTTTTCGGTGGTAGAAAAAGCACTATATTTTCTTGTTTTTGGCGTGATATTGTATGCTTATCGATTTTGGAGGGAGCCAAGACGAGTTCTGGCGAGAATGGTATTTTTGACTGGAGTATTATTCTTTTTATATACCTGCAACTGTGGAGTGAATTATTATGCGGCTTCTTTTGCAGAATATGCAGGGATGGAAGTTGGGACGTATTCAGAGGAGGAATTGAAAAAACTGTGTGAGTTTTTAACAAAAAAAGTGAATGAGACGGCAGTGAGGGATCGTTACCTAGACTACCGGTGGGCATGGAAAGAAGAAAGCGTCCGCGCTATGAAGAGAAGAGGAGAGGAGTTTGCAGTGCTTGGCGGATTTTATCCGGAACCAAAGGAGGTTAGGATATCCTCGATTCTTTCGGCTCAGCAGCTTTGCGGGATTTATTCCCCATTTACGATCGAGGCGAATTATAACAAATATATGCCAAGTTATAATATACCACATACCATGTGCCATGAATTGTCACATTTGAAAGGATTTATGCGGGAAGATGAAGCAAATTTTATTGGCTATCTGGCATGTGTGGGTTCGGAGCGTCAGGCATTTCGGTACAGTGGGTATTTGACGGGGTGGGTCTATGCAAGCAATGCCCTGGCGCGAGTGGATCGGGAGAGTTACATAGAATTGCGAGGAAAGCTGTGTAAACAGGCGAAAGAGGATTTGCAGAGAAATAATGATTTCTGGGAGCGATATGAAGGAAAAGTAGCGGAGGTGGCGAACCAGATGAATGATGTGTATCTGAAGGCAAATGACCAAAGCGACGGAGTGAAGAGCTATGGGCGGATGGTGGATTTGATGCTGGAATATTATCAAAAGATGAATTGAAGAGGAGGCATAGGACACCAGGTCTAGATGCGTTTTGGTTTCGAGATTTAAGAATTCCTAAAATAAGAGTCTAGCTTAACTGGAAAATCCTAGAATATTTGTAATAAAAAAGTAAGGCACAAAACGACATTTTATGTTACACTAATCATACCTTTAGTGGATAAGGGGACACACGTCCCATATACCATTTTTTGGCGGCTGACGGCGTTAACCCCTCAGTATAGGAGAAGTTACGATGAGCGATGATAACGCAACAGAATCGTAAATCTATGGTATAAAACCGCGTATTGGAGGATATCAGGAGGAGGAAACTGTTATGGCAGAGACTAATATTTTAATTGTAGATGATGAACAGGAGATTGCCGATCTGGTAGAGATCTATCTGGTCAGCGATGGATATAAGGTATTTAAGGCAAATAATGCGCAGGATGGACTGGACATTTTGGATAAAGAAGATATTCATCTGGTACTGTTAGATATTATGATGCCAGGTATGAGTGGACTGGAGATGTGTAAGAAGATTCGGGAAACAAATAATATTCCGATTATCATGATTAGTGCGAAATCCACAGATTTGGATAAAATTTTGGGATTGGGGACAGGGGCCGATGATTATGTGGCAAAGCCATTTAATCCGCTGGAAGTGTCAGCCCGGGTCAAATCTCAGCTTCGGCGATATACGCAATTGAACCCCAATAGCAATGTCCATGAGAATGTGAAAAATGAGATTAGTATCCGTGGATTGACGATCAACAAAGATAACCATAAGGTTACTGTTTATGAAGAAGAAGTGAAATTAACCCCCATTGAGTTTGACATTTTATATCTTCTGGCTTCCAATCCGGGAAAAGTATTCAGCACAGATGAAATTTTTGAAAAAGTTTGGAATGAGAAGGTGTATGAGGCAAACAACACTGTGATGGTACATATCCGCCGCTTGCGTGGCAAGATGAAGGAAGATGAGCGGCAGGATAAAATTATTACTACCGTGTGGGGGGTAGGATATAAAATTGAAAAATAAAAAGAACGATATGCAGTATCGTTTCCGTACTCGTGTGATTACCAATATTTTGTACAGTGCACTGGTAACATGTCTGATAGAAGTGTTTCTGGTGACGAATGTGGGGATGCTGGCTCAATATGCAAAAAAGTCTCAGTGGAATAATGCTTTGATGGGTATGATCTATGATTCGGATTTGGCTGTTGTGTTAGGATATGTTCTGCTGGGAATTATGGTATTTTCGATTACTTTTTTGTTGCTGCAGGAGCGATCCATCGCTTATATTGGGAAAATATCAGATGCGGTCAGAGACATTTCAGAAGGAGATTTAAATACCACAATTGATGTGATCGGAGATGACGAATTTTCAGGGATGGCAGCAAATCTCAACAAGATGGTGAAGGAGATTCGTCGGCTGATGGATAAGGAGCGAGAAGCAGAGAGAACCAAGAATGAACTTATCACCAATGTGGCTCATGATTTGCGAACCCCTCTGACTTCCATTATTGGGTATTTAGAGATTCTTTCCAGTAAGTCGGCGCCCTTGCCACCAGAGATGCAAAAGAAATATATAGATATTGCTTACAGTAAGTCAAAACGTCTGGAAAAGCTGATTGAGGATTTGTTTGGATTTACAAAATTGAATTATGGAAAGATTTCTATGCAAGTGGCAGAGGTGGATATTATCAAGCTTTTGGGACAGCTTCTGGAAGAATCTTATCCTAATTTTTCTAACAAGGGATTGTCTTATGAGTTACAGAGTAATGTGTCTGCTAAAATAATTTCAGCAGATGGAAATCTGCTGGCTAGGTTGTTTGACAATCTAATTAATAATGCGATCAAGTATGGAGCTGATGGAAAACGGGTGTTAGTGAAGGTCCACGCATCGAAAGAGACGGTTCAAGTATCTGTGACGAATTATGGGTATGTGATTCCTCCAGAGGAGCTGCCGTTGATTTTTGATAAATTTTATCGGGTAGAGCAGTCCCGATCCACACATACTGGCGGTACAGGGCTGGGGCTAGCAATTGTAAAAAATATTGTAGACATGCATGGTGGAGATATTACCGTAAAAAGTGATCTCAACGGAACCGTATTCACCGTGACATTGAAGGTGGATTTTAATATTGAGAGAGAAAATTTTGGAATTCATTAAAATAAAAAGTTGTATGATGGTTGTTATTCTGGCTGCTAGCTGTTGGATTTTTTGTACTCCGCTATTGGTTTTTGGGGGTATAAGGCCAGAAAATACTTCCGGATATTTATTATGCCAAAAAGCAGATCCAGTAATGACAGAAGCAGCTATGCCAGAAAAGCAGCCGGCAAGTTTGATAGTAAGCTATGGCTATGAAGACTCTGTAAAGGGCGGTCGCAGTATTCCAGTGAATATTACAATCAGGAATCAACGGAATCAGACCGTTGAGGCCAGATTGAAAATAAAATCCATGGAATCGGATGGCAGCATTTACTGCTATACGTATGATGTGACACTGGAAGCACTGGAAGAAAAGGAAGAAAAATATTACATTCCTGTAGGTGTGACAGCGGATCAGCTTTTTTTGGAGTTGGAGAGCAAAGGTGGAGAGCAATTAGCCAGCAGACAACTGAGTTTGAATATCAGCCGGGATGTACCAGAACTATTTATTGGGATTTTATCGGATGATTTGGATGGTTTGGATTATCTCAATGGCATAGGGATCCGTTATAGTGCGCTGCGGACAAGAACATTTTCTCTGGATCCGGAGGAATTCCCACAGGAAGAGGTAGGGCTGAATCTGCTGGATGTACTGGTGGTCAATAATTTTAAATTGCGCGATCTATCGGAAGAACAGACTTCAGCAATCATGGATTGGGTCCACAATGGGGGAGTTCTGTTACTGGGGACTGGACAAAGGGTAGGAGATACTTTGGGGCGATTTGCTCCTGAACTTTTGGATGATTCTTATGGGACGCCCAGCCTTCGCCGAGTTGATTTGAGCGAAGAGTTAGCGCTGGACGATCCAAATGCAGGAGTCATGGAACTGATTTCTGTGGACATTCCTCTTCATGGCGGCAATGTGATTCTTTCTAGTGATGGTATCGCTTTGCTGACGACAGCAACGAAAGAGCAAGGGTTGATCGGAGTGACTAGCTTTGATCTAACAGATATCAAATCCTTTTGCCAGAGTAATCCTTCTTATGTTGATTATTTCTTTTCTTCTCTGCTGGGAGAAAACCGTATTAACCGTTTGGCGGATGTCGTTTACAGCGGGAATTCTGAGAAGTTCTGGTCTGTTCAGAGTTTGATCAATACAGGAAATGTAGAGAAATTGCCAAATTTGTCGTTATATGCGGCGATTGTGATCGTGTATTTATTTGTGTTAGGACCTGGGATGTATTTGTTTTTAAAAAGGAGAGAGCTTCAGATGTGGTATCGGCGGGGGGTAGTGGTACTGTCGATATCATTTGCCGTGATCATTTATTGGATGGGGACTACAACCCGATTTCGTTCTACTTTCTATACGTATGCGACGATTCAAGATGTGACAGAGGATTATGTGACAGATACGACTTATGTGAACATTCGAAATCCTTACAACCGGCCTTACCGAGCAGAATTGAATCCGGCGTATTCTGTGTTGCCGATCACGCGAAGCTATCAGCAGAATTCCCAGAATAAGGCAAGATTTACCGGAGAGGAATCATATCAGGTATCGATTGAACGAGGGGAGGACTGGCTTGCTGTTCGAGGGCAAAACATCTCTGCTTTTACTCCACGATATTTTCAGATGGAGAGAAAATCTGAGAATACAGATAAAATCGGAATGACTGGGTCTGTGGATTATTTTGAGGGGAATTTGCGTGGAAAAATCACTAACTGTTTTCCTTTTCATTTGGAGAATGTTACTTTGTTGCTTTATGGAAATATGGTGCTTTTGGGAGATTTGGATCCGGGAGAGACCAAACAGTTGGAAGAGCTGGAGCTTTTACGGTTTCCGCTGAACAATTCTTATGTAGTGGCAGAACGGATCATCGGAGAGGAGTTATTAGAGCGGGGAGATATTGGCGACACTGCTTATCTGCAGGCGTTGGAACGTTCCAATATACTTATCTTTTATTTGGATAACTATATGAATAATTATAGTGCGGATGCCCGTGTTATTGCTTTCAGTGCAGAAAAAGAGGAAAGCTTGTTTTTGCGGGAGGCAGATTCGGAAACTTATGGACATATGATGCTGACATCACAGATCCCAGTCAATGCATCTCAGGATCGGATGCGATATCGTTCGGTGCTGATCAAGACGCCAAAAGTGATAAATGGTGACTATTTTCCTGTTTCTAATTCCATGAACGGGATGGAACCGCTGACTCTGGAGTATCAGATGGGAACGGAAATTGACGTGGAGAGCCTGACTTTTGAACCGGTATCCGAAGAATTTCTCAAAAATGGCAGTAGTTATATTGAAGGTTTTACTGGGAGCGTATACTTTTATAATTATGAGAGCGGTAATTTTGATGGGATAGAGCTGGAAGGACAGACGATGTATGTGGAGCAGTTGCAACCGTATCTATCATCAGAAAATACGTTGACAGTGCGATATGTTTATGATGGTCCGGGAAGTTATAATGCAGTTCAGTTGCCGATGCCAATGGTGGCGGGGAGGGAGCGGTAATGTTGAAAATTCGTAATCTGCGAAAGATATACGGGAATTATCACGCTCTGGATGGATTAGATATGGATATCGAAGACGGTTCATTATATGGTTTTGTAGGACCAAACGGAGCGGGAAAAACCACAACGATCAAGATTATCAGCGGTCTTCTTCTGCCAGACGGAGGAAGTGTGGAAATTGATGGCATAGATGCCTTGGCACAGCCACATTGTTTGAAAGAAAAAATTGGCTATGTTCCGGATTATTTTGGAGTCTATGATAATCTTAAAGTATGGGAGTACATGGAATTTTTTGCTGCTTGTTATGGTATTGAAGGACTGAAGGCAAGAAAACGTCTGCGAATACTTTTGGAACAAGTCGGACTAGGAGATAAACTAGAATTTTATGTGGATGGATTATCTCGAGGAATGAAGCAAAGATTGTGCTTAGCCCGGGCGCTGTTGCATGAACCTGCACTTTTAGTAATGGATGAACCGGCGGCGGGACTGGATCCCCGAACGCGTCTGGAATTTCGTGAGACGGTGAGAGAATTGAATGAACAGGGGATGACGATCCTTTTAAGTTCCCATCTACTGACGGATTTGACAGAGCTTTGCACAGATGTAGGGATTATCGATGCTGGAAAAATGTTGTTGGCAGGAAGTGTGGAAGAGATTATAGAAAAAATTCATACTTCTAAGCCAGTTATTATTACTGTTCATAATAATCTGCAGGCAGCGCTGGGACTTTTAAAGGAGCATCCGTTAGTTCGATCAATTTCTGTAAAAGAACAGGAGATCTTGGTTCAATTTGCCGGGAGCGGAAAGCAGGAGAGTCGTTTGCTGACAGAGCTGGTGCAGGCAGGTGTGGAGGTGCGAGGATTTATGCGGGAGCCGGGCAGTCTGGAAGCCGTATTTATGCAACTTACGAATCATGAGGAGGAAAGGGTGGTATTATCCTATGAAGCTGATTTCGAATCCGGTCTATAGACGAGAGATAAGGGTCAGCTCCCGCAGTTTTCGGCTGGCCTTGGTATTACTGACATTTAACGGGATTCTGGCACTGGTAGCGCTTCTTAATATGTACTCCATGTTGTCTCAGGTCCGAGCAACCGCAGAGATTCAATATGACAGTTTTTTGGATTTGTATATGTTTGTGGCTGTACTGGAATTTGTAATGTTGATCTTTATTATGCCAGCGATCACGGCTGGAAGTATCAGCGGAGAGAGGGAACGTCAGACTTTGGATTTAATGCTTTCTACAAGGCTTACGCCGACACAGATTGTTTTGGGAAAATTGATGTCATCATTGAGTACTATGGTGCTATTGATAGTGTCCAGTTTTCCGATATTAGCTCTGGTATTTGTCTATGGCGGTGTGACGATGAGAGATATGGGACTGTTGTTGATCTGTTATGGAGCGGCGGCATTATTTTCTGGTAGTTTGGGAGTGTTCTGTTCGGCTCTATTTCGAAAATCAACATTGTCTACTGTGGTGGCGTACGGAGTTATGGGCATGATCGTAATTGGTACTTATGGAATTAATCAGCTGGCACTACTTTTTAGCCGGATGCCGGGAGAAGCTTATCTTGTGACGACAGGAGCAGGAGGGGGCGGGGGGAGTTCAGGCGGCTTTTTGTATTTGCTGCTTCTGAACCCGACGGCAACTTTTGTAATGACGATGCTGCGCCTGGCAGGGAGAGAAGCATCAGGGGGGAAAGTGACCCAGTGGTTTGGGACACACGAAGAAGGCTTCTTAAGCCAGAATTGGGTGAGTTGCAGTGTGGTGTTGCAAATGGTGATGGCGGTAGCATTGATCTGGATGGCAGTCCGAGCAGTTCGTCCAGGAAAAAAAGTACGGTGAGAAAACACGAGGGTATGAGGATTGCATTCAAATTAACTAAATAGTAGGAGGAGAAGACAGAGATGGGAATTATCAAAGCGACAGCAACAGCGGTCAGTGGTGCTCTTGCAGATCAGTGGCTGGAAGTGATGGAACCAGGAAATATGGGGGATCAGACGGTGTTTGCTAGCGGAGTCCGAATACGTAAAGGTTCGAATACAAAGGGTACGGATAATACGGTATCGGATGGCTCGGTAATTCATGTATATCCCAATCAGTTTATGATGATTGTGGATGGCGGTAAGGTAGTGGATTATACGGCAGAAGAAGGCTATTATACAGTGAAGAACTCTTCTCTGCCATCGCTTTTTAACGGACAGTTTAAGGATGCATTGAAGGACTCCTTTAATAGAATCCGGTATGGAGGCGAGACGCCTACAGTTCAGAAAGTATTTTATGTGAATTTGCAGGAAATTAAAGGAATTAAATTTGGCACTCGCAATCCGGTAAACTATTTTGACAACTTTTATAATGCAGAGCTGTTCTTAAGAGCCCATGGCACTTATTCTATCAAGATTACGGATCCTCTACGATTCTATGCTCAGGTAATTCCCAAAAATGTAAATCGCGTAGAGATCAATTCCATTAATGAACAGTATATGAATGAGTTTTTGGAAGCACTCCAGGCTTCGATCAATCAGATGTCGGCAGAAGGAGAGAGGATTTCTTTTGTGATATCCAAAGGAACTGTGTTGAGCCGCTATATGTCAGAGGTGTTGGATGAGAATTGGAAGCGGGAGCGCGGATTTGAAGTAATGAATGTAGGGATTGCCAGTATTTCCTATGATGCGGAGTCTCAGAAGCTTATCAATATGCGTAATCAAGGGGCTATGCTAGGAGATCCCAATGTGCGGGAGGGGTATGTGCAGGGAGCGATCGCCCGGGGGCTAGAGGCTGCTGGTTCAAATCGTAATGGTGCTATGGCCGGTTTCATGGGAATGGCTGCTGGGATGAATGGGGGTGGAGGCTTTATGGGGGCAGCCTCAGCCGCAAATATGCAGCAGATGCAAATGAATAAACGTCCAGGCGGAACTGGTGGCAGCGCTGATTTTGGCAGAGGCATGGCAGGAACAGCAACTTCCAAAAGCAGTTGGGTATGCCGGTGCGGAGCCAGTAATACGGGGAAGTTTTGCAGTGAATGTGGAAATCCCCGGCCGGAAACGGAGACTTGGATCTGCAAATGTGGCGCTCAGAATACAGGTAAATTTTGTAGTGAATGTGGTAGTGCCAGACCAGTTGGAAGTAGTTGGGTATGCCGGTGCGGTGCGGTGAATACAGGAAGATTCTGCAGTGAGTGTGGAAATCCAAAGGAGTAAAAAGAAATATGGCAGCCATGATATTCAAATGTCCCAATTGCGGTGGGGATCTGCGCTTTGCGCCGGAAAAACAGCGCTTCCAATGTGAATATTGTTTGTCAGAATTTTCTCAGGAGCAGATGGAGCAATCATCGGTGCAAATAGAGGAGATGGAACAATCCATAAGAGAAGAAGACTTTCTCAGAGAAAAAGCAGAAGAGGAGAATTCAGACATAGTTTCAAAAGAGGAACGGTCAGTGATGTATTCTTGTCCGAATTGCGGTGCTGAAATAGTGACAGATGAGACAACAGCAGCAACATTCTGTTATTTTTGTCACAATCCGGTGGTGCTGTCAGGGCGAATGCAGGGAGCATATCATCCAGATGGAGTGATACCTTTTGCTATGGATCGAGAGAAAGCCCGAGAGATTTTTGAACAATGGATTGCCAGAAAGAAATATTTACCCAAAGCATTTTACGCCCCAGAGCAGCTGGAAAAAATGGCAGGAGTATATTTTCCCTATTGGCTGTATGATTGCGAGGTGGAGGGAGAACTAGAAGGAGAGGGAAGAACACAGAAATTGTGGACAGAAGGAAACTTACAATTTACCCGCACTGAGAAATATGATATTAATCGCAAAGGAACCATGGAGATTCACAATCTGACTCGCAATGCCCTATCAAAAGGGAACCGAAAACTGGTAGAAGGGGTGATGCCTTTTGATATGACGCAGATGCAGGCGTTTCAGATGGGGTATCTGTCAGGATTTCTGGCCGAAAACCGGGATATGGAGAAAGAACAGTTTGCCCAGGAAGTAGGGGCAGAGGTCAGTGCATTTGCAGAACAATCTTTAAAGAGTAGTGTCAGCGGATATGATTCGGTACAATATCGCAAAAAAGAAACCAGAGTTTGTGAATCGCATTGGCGATATGTGTTGATGCCAGTCTGGACGATGACCTATAAAGATCCAAAGACGGATAAGGTTTATTACTTTGCCTGTAATGGGCAGACAGGGAAAGTTTGTGGTGAGTTGCCGGTGGATCCCGGGCGGTTGATGGGGTTATTTTTGTCATGTTTTATTCCTGTGTTGATAGTACTACTGGTAATTGGGTATTGGATATGAGATACCTATCGTCTACTGAGAGTATCTATGGGAGGACAAAGGAGCAGAGGTGAAGAATGTAGAAAAGGTCATAGTGAAAGTAAGAATAACGGTTTTGACAGTTTTAATTTTATTAGCGTTTGGATTACCAGTGACAGGACTTTTTCGTTCAGGGGAGAGGTATTTCCCGTGGATAGGGATCTCACAGACTTGGGCGGCAGAGACAGCAGGAGGACAGTGGGTGTATGATCAGGCGGGGCTATTTTCGGAGGAAGAAGTAGCGGCTTTGGAAAAAGAGCTGTCAGCAATGCAGCGTGATACCGGAATGGATGTGGTGATGGTAACTACCAGAGATGCAGACGGAAAAACAGCAGAGATATATGCAGATGATTTTTTTGATGAGCTGGGGCTGGGAGATTTAAGGGATGCCGGCGGGATTCTTTATTTGATCGATATGGATAATCGAGAGTTGTATATTTCTACTTATAAAGAGGCGATCCGGCTTTTGACAGATGAGCGAATCGAGGCTATGTTGGAAAAAGGGATATCCCACATGGCAGAAGGGGATTATGTCGGTTGTGCAGATCGTCTGATTCGAGATACCTGGCAATATTATGAGGCGGGAATTGTAGATCGCCAATATAACCAGGACAGAGATACTGGTGAGATTGACTATTATAAAAGAAAGCCTCAAAAAAAGATTCACTGGTATGAGGCGGTTTTGGCCGTATCGGTATCGGCTTTTTGCGCAGGAAGTATCTGCTGGAAGGTGAAAAAGGATTATCAGATGGAGAAAGAGTGGAAGATGGCTGCCGGCTACCATCTGGCATATCGAGCAGATGCCGGCTTTCGATTCCAGAATCAGCGGGATGAGTTAAAGGATTCCCATATCACTCGTCAACGGATTCCACGGGTTTCGTCGTCTGGAGGTCGTAGCGGAGGACATTTCGGACGCAGTACCACTCATGTGTCGGGGAGTGGACGGGTACATGGGGGTGGGGGGAGGAAGTTTTAGAGTAAATAAAAACAAAATGATAAAATCTATACCAAAATGGGGTCAGACTGTTATCGGAAGGTCTGACCCCATTATTTTTTTCAGTGAAGATGTATAATAACGATAATACCCTCAGCGAACAAGGGATCGGGTATCCTCTTGGACACGGAGGGTATATGTTTATGAGACATCCTTCCTATAATAAGGATTATACCAAGTTATTTTTCCTAATATTTACCATCTGACTTGAGTATACACCAGTTGGTTTCAAAGATCAAGGTACTTTCAATAAATATTTAAAATAAATATCCTTTTTTACTTGATGTAATCCTTATTATTAGAAGATCCTATTATCATTGGCAATATAGGATGAGCTTACAGGCCGGGTGGCAGGAAAGGGGCTGTCAGATGCTTAGGGAAGAGAAAAGACGAAAGCCGGGACGATTCGGCGTACAGCTTCTGATTTGTATCGAGGGAACAAGACGAGGCGAACCCTATGGTTGTATCCATCATTCTGATTTGAAAAGGTTGGTGCCATTTAGTGGATTATGGGAGTTGATATTACGAATAATGGATATTGACCAGCTGGTGAGAGAAGAGGATTCAGGAATTGGTGCCTGCTGTTGGGAGAAAGAAGTCTGTTCTCTACCTATGGAGTATCGGGAGAAAGAAAGAACAGAGAAAAAGATAAGAGAAGATTTTCAAGTAAAATTTCAGGGAACCCAGATAAAAGAGATCCTGAACTTGCAGATTTTGGGAAGACAAGGGGCAAGTCTTCAAGGATGGATTCGCGGCGGACAGACAAACAGCAAACAGGTATTTTTCCGCAGTGCGCTGGAGTTGATGTGCTGGTTGTCAGATGTTCCCATAAAGAAAAAAATCATTAATGGTGAAGATGTAAGGCAACTGCAAATGCAAGAATAGAAAGATTGGGGAGAAAAGGGATGAAACAGGGTTTGAGGGAAAAATGTCGGCGATTGACGGCAGGCGTTTTGGCATTCGTAATGGTATCTATGCTGGCTCTCGGAGATGCCGGGGTGGTGTTTGCTTCCGAATATGGGGAACGGTTTTACCAGGATGAATCAGGAATGGTAGATGAGGACGCCTATTCGGATATGGTTTCTACGAAGGCTAAATTAAAAAATCATCGGGAAGATGGCGTAACTATCAGTGTTTCGGCCACGGATGATAGTGATTTCCGTGCCGGAGGTGAAGTGTATCTGGATGTTCATGTAAAAAATGAGGGAAACCATACTATTACAGAGGGAATTTTGAACTTTCAGGGTAAAAAGCTGATGGATTCCGGAGCACATTTTGAAGAGATTTCGGAGGATGCCATTACCGAGGGAATTATGAGGAATGAGAAAGAGGAGGAAGGTTTTGGGAGCAATGGACATGAATTGATCAATGATCTGGAGGAGACCGACGATTCTTCGATACATACAGAAACAATGGAAAATGATGTGCAGAAGGACGAAACCAAAAGGGGGACCGAAACTGCAGAGATCGAGTCAGAGATTGTAGAAGTGAAGACAGAATTGCTAGCAGAGGAAAGTTTGGGGAACGGAGAACAGGACAATGAAATAAAAGCAGAGAGTGCAGAAGCTATCGAGACAGAAGAATTAGAAAGTGAAGAAGAAAATCAGATAGAAGAAACAACAAATAAAACAGAAGAAACTTCTGAAGTAGAGACAGTTTCGCAGGAAACCGAGGCAGTGGAAGAAACCTTCGAGGATACCTGGAAGGAAGAATATCTGGAATGGTCTGAGGATGAGGATGGAGAGCGTAAAAGTGAGATTGTCGCCGGCGATTCTCATAAGAGAAAAAAGAATAAAGAGGATGAAGAAAACGAAGAAGAGGATGGTCTGCTGCAGGAAATTACGGATATCCAGCTTGCACCTGGGCAGATTTATTCCGTTCGATTTGTCTATACCGTTGACGAAACTCTGGAAAGAGCAAAAAATCAGAAAGTAGTATTTCGTTTTGCCGGTAAGGATGAAAAGAATAAGAATATCAGTCAACATGAGATGTTTTATTATACTGCCAACTATTTGAATGCGGGGAAAGTGCGATTCAAAGACGGAAACCGAGTATTGACCGGTGAAGAAGTAGTAATGGGGATCCATACGGAGGTCTATGACTTTGACATCTTGTTGGGAGATGAAGAAGTGGAGGCAGAGATTGCCTCTCGATCTAATGCAGAAGAAGCGAGTTCTTCCAATGCTCAAAAGGCAACGTCATCGGATTGGGAGGAGGAAGAAGAGCTGGAGGAAGAGGAAGAGGACGAAGAGGAAAAGGATGACTTCACGGTAGATCTGGGAGATACCAGCTATAAGATTGAAATGACAAATGCTAGACTGAATGGTTTTAAGGCCAGGAAGGCATTGGTGGAAGATGCCAATGATAATATGCTGATTTGTACTTACCGGGTATCAAAAAATACAAAGCCAGGGATTTACTTTGGAAAGATTATTCAGGAAAGTAAAGTAAAAGGAAAGACATATAAATCTAGCCAGGGATTCACCTTGATTGTGACTGGAAACGGTGAAGTAGAACTGAAAGGCGGGATTAATGGGGCAGAGATTCAGGTAAAAGGTCCTGCTCAGTCCTTCCCGGACGGGGATGTGCTGAGTTTGAAAGTCAGCGAGGTTCCAGAGGAGAAGAAGGAGCTGGTGGAGGCAGCCTTAGAACAGAAGGCGCAGGAAACGGGGATCTCTGTAAATAAGCTGCGGGCATTGGATATTAAAGTGATCTCTGACGGGGAAGAGATGGAACTGCAAGGAGATGTGTCAGTGACTTTCTCGAATATAAAGCTGCAACCGATGGAGGAATTTGTAGAGACGGCGGAGATGGCAGATGAAGTAGCGAAGGAAGAAGGATTTTCATTCTTTGGCTTGCGCCGGATGAGTAGGGCGAAAGCAGTAGGGATGGAGGAAGAAGCGGGCGATATTGCTTTGACGAGTGAGCCAGCCGAGGAAGAAAAGCTGACAGAAAATGCAGAAGTTGCAGATATAGAAAAAAATGACAATGAAGAAGAGTCAACAATAGCCGTATGGCATCTGGATGAAGAAGCTGGCGTCATGAATGAAATGAGCAGTGAAGTGAATGATGACGGCGATGTGGTGATGACTACGGATCATTTCTCCATCTATATTGTTGTGGATATGGGGCAACTTGGCGGAAATGTTACCCTAACAGTAGAACATTGGGGGAAAGATATCGAGACAATTAATGCCAACGGAACTACCGATCCTTATTTCATTAAAGTGGATAATGGAACGGATAAAAGGGGAAAAAGATACGGTTATCATACGGTAGATAATGTTTATAACCGAGAAAAAGAAGAAATTGTGACAACAAAGTATAACGGGCAGTTATATACTCCAGATACTATAATGATTCCAAATAAAACAAAGTATGACAGTATTGAGGAATTGAGTAAAGTATGTTTGGTTACGGCAAAAAAGGAATATGCTGATAAGAATTATCAACTGAGCGAGGTATGGATTTCTACTAATTTAAATAACGGTAATAAACCCACCGATCAATGGGCAAATCCGAAAACAAAATATACAGTACAAAGAGATGCTAACGGCACAATAACGAATAAGGAGACAGTAACTTTAGCCAAAAATTCTATTATTCGATTTGTTTATACAGAGAAAGGAGTAACCAGCCAATATTATCAGCCAGTGACATTTTATGATTATAATGTAACAAATGGCGGCTTAGGTGTAGAAACAAAATCAGTGCCAACAGGGAAGAATCAAGGAACCAATACGGCCAGTAATTTTACTGGCGGCAGTAAGAAAATGGGGGTGGGCCAGCAAAATTCCGGAAATACAAGTGACCCTTGGAATAATGCGCATACGAATGTCTCGGGGTTGAAAGGATATTTGAATAGAGGAAATAATGCAAAAGGCAATTCCGCAGGTATCACATATGACAAAAATGTGCCGGATAAGACGAATGGAAAAGATGAGAGTTTAATATCAGCAGTTGTAAGAAATGAAGTAGAAGAAACTTTAACTTCTGATTATAAATTACAATTTCATCCTAGCATCAAACAACCAGGGTTTTTTGAGGAAAAGAAGGGGACCAAAAAATTCACGAATTATAAGTTGGGCTTTCAACAAAAGGGTGATACGTATATTTTATCTACGGTACAAAGAGGAAAAACAACCGTACTTAAAAATTTACAAAAGATTACGTATTCTGACCACAATGGCAAAAATGATAGTAATATTTATTCTAATGATTTTTGGCCGTTAGATAAAGAAAAATATCATGCAACCAACTATCCGAACGCAGATCCGCAAGTAACTGGAACGAGTGACGGGGGAGGAACCCATAACTGGCATTTTGGTATGCATTATGCATTTACTTTCAGAGTCGGAGATTACACAGGCCCGATGAATTTCTATTTTCGAGGTGATGATGATTTCTGGTTGTTTGTGGATGGAGAACGAGTAATCGATCTGGGAGGTATCCATTTTGCAGTTGGTCAGGCAATAGATATGAGAAAATGGCTTGAGCAGAATGGAGGAGTAAATGGAGAGCACAGGATAGATATTTACTTTATGGAGAGAGGTGGTTTTGGCTCCTGTTGTTATATGCAGTTTACTTTACCAAATTGTATTCCGATAGACAGTCCGAAAGAGCCTCAGACGCAAGTGACTGTTAAGAAAGAATGGTCAGACTATAATAATCCAAACAGGCCAGACGATATCGATATCACATTATGGCAAATGCATAATGGAATGAAGGTTGATAAAGGAACCGTAACTTTAAGCAAAGATAATAATTGGCAATATACCTGGACAGAACTTCCGGTTTCGGATCCAAATGATAATACGCTGAAATATACGTATGAGGTGATCGAAAAGAATGTTCCACCGGGATATGACAGTCAGACAATTCAAACGACGGGAAGTGACAAGAATGGCTGGGTAATAACACTACAGAACAAATTGGATCCGGAAGTAAAGGTAAAAGTTACGAAAGAATGGGCAGATGACAACAATAATTGCGATAACAGACCCGATCAATTGCAGTTCCAGTTATATGCAGATGGCAAGGCGCTAGTGGGAAAGATCCTGACATTAAGCAAGGAAAATCAGGTTGGCAATAACAACAATATGTGGTCTGGTGAATTTAACCACCTTCCCAAATATCGCTACGAAAAGGATAAAGACGGTAACTATGTGAAAAATCCAGACGGTACATATCAAGCAGTTGAGATTGTATATACCGTCAAGGAATTGAAAGGAAATACAGCTATTCAGGAAGGGGGAACTTTTGCCGGAAAGCATGGAGAATATACCGTATCCTATACGAATGCTTTATCAGAGAGTGAGAAGCAGAATGATTATGTGGCACACGTAAAGGTGAAAAATACACATACTTGTGAGACAGTAACCAGAAAGGCGGTAAAAGAATGGCAAGGGATTCCGACTGACACCGATATTACGGCTACAGCAAAGATTGGCCTTTACTGCAAATACGGATCGGATTGGGAAAAAGTCGTGAAAGATGCCAACAATCAGCCTTTGGAGAATCCCGTAGAAATATCCTGGCCGACAGGGACAGAAAATCAGGAAATTATTTGGAAAAATTTACCCCAATATGCCGGGAACAATGAACTGCAATACGGAATATTTGAAGTAGGCGCCGATAATAAACCAGTGATTCATTCTGGAACAGAAATAATCCTGGGCACTTATAAGTATAAAGTAACATTTATAGATCCGGAGGCACCACAGGTAACGATAACCAATGAACTTATGAAAGCAAAGTTAAGAGTGGGCAAATGGATTGATAATGATGACGTGCCAGATGATGTCATGAAAGATGAATTCATTATTACTGTGATTGGCAATGATTCAAAATTTGAAACAGGTGTTGTTTTAAACCCTGCAGGTCATGGTGCTGTAGTAAATAGCGGTACTCTTACAGAGAGTAAGCTGAGTGGATATATCGAAGTTCCGGCAAAGGCAAATGGCAGTGAATATACGATTGGCGAAAAGACAGATTTAAAAGAGTATACGCCATCAACCCCGTTTGTTACCCAATATAGTGGTACTGGTATTCTTAATGGAACCGTTATCACAGTAAAGCCAGGAGGCGATGATGTAGTTCTGGTACACAATAGATTTGACCATAAGGATTATTTCCACAACGATCACAGTGTGACAAATAAGTTTGATGGGGAAGGAAAGAAACCTCAAAATCGGATGCCATCATCTCAGAGAGCCAGTCTGGATGCTGTAGTTCCGCAACAGATGGTAGATGGAAAAGTGGAGCCGTTAGATGACGATGTGAGATTAGCATAAAGGGGGAATTGCAATGAAATGGTTAATCAAAAAAATAAAAATGAAGGCAATTCTTCCGGCAGCCGCTTTTTTGGCAGCGGCTGCCATCGGAACCACTTTTGCCTGGCAGACTTGGGATTTAAGTGTGACCAATGAGCTGAAATCGCATACTACGGAAGTTGAGGTAGAGGAACCGGAATTTGATCCTTCTACAGGAACAAAACAGGTTCAGTTTACAAACACAGGGAATTCTTCGGTTTTTCTCAGAGTCAGCTATACAGAATATTGGGAAAAAGAAGAGAACAACACCAGTTATCTGATATCCAACACAGCAGCAGATGGAACGGAGATGGCGACAAAACATTGGACTGACGATTGGGCGTCTGAATGGACAAATGGAAACGATGGTTGGTATTACTATAACAAAGTTTTGGAACCAGGAACATCTACAAATTTAATTCTTGAGGAAGTTACTTTTGAGAATGTAACAACAGAGGAGTATCTTAATGCGCATTACCGTCTGTATTTTAAAGCAGAAGTAGTTCAGTGCAGTGATGGAAGTAATACTCTGAACAGTGAAGAAGTCAATAAGGATGCTACAAATAGTTTATTCGGAAAGATAGCCCAAGTAGTTGAAATATCAGACGGCGACAAGATAGTAAAGACAGTAGTTTGGGATGAGAAATAGAGGAGGATGCAGAATGAAGCAGATGAATAAAAAAGTCACAAAGATTCTGATTGTCCTTGGTCTTCTGATTTTGGCTGCTGTTGGAATGACGATTGCCTATTACAACAATAGGAAAGAATTCGAAAATGAATTTCGGGTAAAGGCACCTGGAGTGGCAGTATACGAGAAATTTAATCCTACAGATTGGTGGGTTCCCGGCGAGGAAAAATCAAAGGAAGTTTGGTTCAAAAATACTGGTGAACAGGATATGCTTTTACGATTTTCCTATAGTGTTGAGTGGGTATCTGTGGATGGGAAAGAACTTCCGCCAAAACCGGCGTCAGATGTTATTAAGTTAAATTGGAATATTGCGGATAACAACGAAAAAGGTGAAGACAAGAAAGCAGAAGAATCCGGGCAGATAACCGATATTCCGAAAGACTTTATCAAACAGGAACAGACAGATTCTGAAGGAAAAGTTACTACTTATTACTACTATACAAAAATATTAAAGGCTGGTGAACCGACGGATCTGGTTTTGGAATCCGTAAAGTTTATAAAAGAGCTTTCAAATGACGAACATGGATTTGATTATTCGAATCAACAACTCAATCTGACGATAAAGGGCGAGACGGCGTTAGCGGTGGAAGGCGCGGTGGCTGAGCAATGGAAAGAAATACCAGAGATTACGGCAGAAATCAATCAAACAACCGGTGAAGTCAGATGGTCAACGCAGCAATCACAATAAGCATCCTTGGCCCTGGATGAAAATATGAAAAAGGGTTTGTAATAAAAGAATGAAGCAACGAAATAAGGGAACCGTTTTCGGTAATAGAGAACATGGCCCGAAGCAGAAAGAAAGGAAGGGAGAAGCAGTATGAACAAAAAGATCATGGGAGCGCTTGGTTTGGTTTCGGTTGCATTGGTAGGAGGGACGTTTGCCTATTTTACGCAGTCATCGACCATTGATAACCCGTTTGATACGGCGAGCTACAGCACGGTAATCACGGAGGATTTTAAGCCAGAAGAAGGAGAAGACTGGAAGCCAGGAGCAGAGGTAAATAAGGATCTGTATGTAGATAACACAGGTGACAGAGATGTGGTAGTTCGGGTTAAATTTGAGGATATCTGGAGCCGGACTGTAGATGGAGTTACCAAATATCTTAATTTCAGTGAAGGCAATGATGCCACAGGAATCTTGGACAGCAAGGTATCCGTAGCAGAACCTGGTCAGCTTAGTCCAGTGGACGGTTTGACACAGGGGGATGGTTCGGTAGTGCATAAGTATTTTGTTGAAGGTTGGGAACAAGACTGGGTGTATAATCAGCAAGATGGATATTACTATTATAAACATAATCTGTCGGCAGCAGGACAGGATGGCAGTACTACAGGAAAGTTCTTAGACAGCGTAAGGTTAAAATCCGATGTGGATATGGGTAAATTCATGACCCAGTTCTACTGGACGGATGCAACGGAAAAACCAGTCACTTCAAAAGTTCATGAGGAAATGCTGAAGGCTGGATGGCAGCCTTACGGGGATCCACAGCCGGCAGGCAGAGATGAGGATGGAAATATTATAAATGCCAGCGTAACTGCGAAGGAGGGATCCTCTTTTACTGCCGCTGTTACAACCCCGGATAAAGATGCCTTGGGTTACAGCGATGCGAGTTATGTATTGCGCATAACGATAGAAACCGTTCAGGCTACGGATAAAGCAGTTGTGACTACCTTTGGCGAGAGCCTTGACGCCATTAGGGGAGAGCTGAATTGGAATCTGGATGCCGAGGATCTGGAAGACAAACCATCCACAATGCCGCAAGAGTAATGGAAAAAATAGTTTCAGAAGGCGATAGAAATAATAAAACAAACTAAAATTATTTGCTGATAATAAAAGGATCAAAAAGGAGAGTAAAAATGATGAAAAGCAAGAAATTTTTGGCATTAGCCGGAGTGGCAGCATTGGCACTAGTTGGTGGATCTTTTGCTTATTATAGCTCATTTAATGAGTTTAACAATGAATTTGATACTACCAATTACAGCACTTCATCGACAGAGAAATTCAATCCTAATGGTGACAATAAGGATTGGAAGCCGGGAGTGGAAGTGGAGAAGAAGATTTTTGCGACGAATACTGGCGATGGTGATGTGTGGGTTCGTATTAAATTCAGTGAGAAATGGATGAAACAAGATGAAAACCATACGTTATTGACATTGAAAAGCGTTGATGTTACAGAACCAGATAATCCATATCACTTTACCTCTAAAGATGGTTTTGATAACTTTGGGTTCAGAAGTTCGTTTGATAATTCCAAAGGTTATCAGGGAATAGGAGACGATTATGATAAAGATGGTAATGTGTCACAAGATATAGGTTCTGTTGTTGGTAAAACATTAGCAGCGGATTGGGAAGACAATTGGTATTTCAATGACAAGGATGGTTATTTTTACTACAAAAAGGTATTAACGAATGAAGACGGTAAAAATACTACTGCAGATCTTCTGGAATCGGTAACACTTTGTGAAGATACGGATATGGGACGTTTTGATGAGCCAGTGTATTATATAGCGGTAGAGAAAGACGGAGAAAAACCGGTATTTAATGAAGCAAATTGGACAAAAGCTCAGATGAATCAGGATTATGATGGCTGGACATGGGGAATTCCGGATAAAGACGATGGTGACCTCAAGGATAAAGATGTTTATACATATAAAGGAAAAATTTTAGATAAAGATTTGCCAGGATATGCAAACGCGGATTATCAGCTGGATATTAAAGTGGATTTCCTTCAGACAAATGAAGACGGTAAGATTGCAAATACAGCAGGTTGGGATACCGAAGCGATGAAAGAAGCAGGGGTTCTCACAGAAGCATTCATTCCGGAAACACCGGCTGAAACGCCTGCAGAGAGTGAATAATTAAGCAGGAAATCAAGAAAATTAAAGGACATTAACCGATGAAAACAGTAAAATGTATCACGAATATTTTTAGCACCATCGTATATGTCTGCATCATAGGTTTTCTGGCTATTGCGGCGCCCATGGTTCTGGGCTACCATCCGGTCGTTGTTCTCAGCGGCAGTATGGAGCCCACATACCACGTGGGCAGTGTCATCTACTACAAAGCAGTTCCTTTTGAGCAGATCCACGTAGGAGATCCGATTACTTTTGTCGGCGCAAAAGGAGGAGCTATGGTGACTCATCGCGTGGTGGAGAAGGATGAGAATGCCAGAGCTTTTGGCACCGAGGGAGACGCTAATGACGGACGGGATCCGGGAATGGTTTCTTACGAAAATGTGGTAGGGAAAGCCAGTCGTATCTCGATCCCCTATGGCGGATATTTTGTTAATTATGGAAAACAACCAGTGGTCATTGTTCTGATGGTAGTGATTCTCCTGGCGGGGACAGTTGTAGATCATATGGTGGCAAAAGAAGACAGGAACGAATCGAAAGAGGAAAACAAAAAATCAGAAGAAACAAAGACAACAGAAACGAAATAAAACAGTGTTAGAAAAAAGAAGTAAGATAGCCCGCAGGCCATATTGACAGGGAGAGCAAGAATATGAAAAAGAGCAAAATTTATATCGCAGGTTTGGCGGCTATGGCAGCAGCTGCAACGATAGGGGGGACCTGGGCAGTATGGACGCAGCAGCTACTGGCGAAGAATGAGTATATGACTGCTAAATATAGTACCCTTTTAGAAGAAGAATTCGAGTCGCCTCCCACGTGGCTGCCAGGGGAAGAGACGAAAAAGGCAGTCTGGGTGAAAAATGAGAGTACAATCCCCATTATAGCGAAAATTACTATGAATCAGGATTGGATACGTCGTGAGGACGTGACGGCGCTTGTACCACCGGATGACGGCGGTGAACCCCAATTGCAAGTGGTTGCTCCGAAAGGACAAATTCTTCCTGTAACTTTTCAGGGAGAAAAAGGAGAGGAATTTGCAGCAGTTTTAAATTTTACCGATGATGTGGTGGTTCTTTCTGACAGTCGGGCCAAAAAGCCAGGACTGCGCCTTGGTATTCGTGAAGTGAAGACTTTGGATGAGACGGTGGGGAAGTGGTTATTGCTGACGGAGGAACCGGATGAATTAGGAAATTTTACTTTTTACTATATGGGGCAGGTACAGCCAGGAGAGAGCACGCCGGTTTTACTTTCCAGTGTGACGATGAATCCTCAGCTGGAGACTACGGTTACTGGCACTTACACCTATTATGTCAAAAATGATGCGGCAGAAGGTGGTTATAAACAGGTAACGGTAGATACGGTGAATTCTAAATATGGCTATGACAGCAGTCATTTTTCTCTGGATGTCAATATGCAGACAGTACAGGCACAGCTTCCGCCAGATGATTTTCTTAATATTCTTCATTGGGATCGAGTCACGGAATATATTGCTGGTTATATTACGGATGAGGTGGATTATGAGGCTGAAACTACCAAAAAATTATTTTTTGAAGAAAGAAATGGTATTATGAGCTACACTCCCTATCGCATGGAAAATGGTGAAGTAGAGGGTGGAAATTGGTTCATGAGCTTTACTAATATGGTTCCCGGTGGGAAGTATCGGGATAAACTTGAAATTGAAAATTCCAGCCGGAAGAATTTCCGGGTGTTTATGCGGATTATTCCCAGAGACAATCAGACAGAACTTCAGGATGAGCTTCTGAAAAAGATTGCTATGAAGGTTTACTATCGAGATGAATTGATCTATGATGGCGATGTGACAGGATACCACTACTCGGAAGCAAACGGAACAGAGGATATGCAGGGGTTAGTTCCTCTGGGACTGTATGGTCATGGAGCTAAGGAGGAAATCCGGGTGGAGTTGCAGCTGGATCCAAATCTGGGACTTCAGGATGACGGAACTTACAAATATGCCGATGTGTTGACGAAGATTGATTGGGAGTTTATGGTACAGGAGGCTCCTGGCGGCGGAGGCAGAAATCCTGGCGGTGGAGGTGATGGCGGGGGCTCAGGTAATCCGGGAGATCCCGGAATCGTGATTCCAGACGAACCGGTTCCTCAGGGCGGTCTGACTAATATTGGCGAAGATCCGATTCCTTTGGCAGTACTGCCGGAGGAAGATGTGCCCTTGGCGGCTCTCTTGCCCAAAACAGGGGATTCACGCCCGATCAAGTTGCTGGGGATTTTGGCGGCAGCCAGCTTGCTGCTTTTGATTGGATTGGGAGTAGAGTTGAGGAAGGAAAAGCAAGAACGTAGATAAAAAAGGAAATATAAAGAAAAAGCTCTTGCCATGTGGAGACATGTGGCAGGAGCTTTTTTTGTAAATAATACCATATCTTGTAGATGCATGTAACTGTAAAACATTTTCGAGTGTAACATGATTCTTATAATATAAATTATATATGTTAAATTATGCCAAATCTGTTTATTTGTGTTAAGTATAACTCGTTCCGTTATAAATTTCAACTGATTTTTACGTTTTTTCTAAGAATATATATCTTTTTATTATCGTTATATTCTTATAATTTATATTATGTCATGGAGCAGGCATTAGGAGGTAATTTGTGTGTCGGCAGAGCAAGACAGATGGATGGCTGCAGAAAAAAGTGGCAAGAAGCCGGAGATCTGCAGCAGAGTGATGCTGGTGCGTATCCTGGGAACAGACCTGGGGGAGCCTTGGGGTGATATCATTCATCCAAACCTGCGGCGGCCTGTATTATATCATAGTCTGACCGATTTAAGCTTTTCTATTGACAGGATTGCCCGGTTTTTAAATCTGTTGGGTGAGCAGGAAAAGTTGCGATCATCGGAAATCGATTCTGGTGAAAGAGAGATGATTTTACCAAAAGAATATCAGGAGAGAATTCCGGCAGAACAATGGCTCAGAGAAGGCTTTTACCAGGAGGTAAAGCCGAGAAAAATACAGAAGGCTGTCTGTGTGGAGCTAATCGGGGGTCATTATAGGAGTCTTCAGGGACGGCTCTGGGGCGAAGTGACAAAAGGACATTATCGATATTTTCGCAGCGTACTAGAGTTGATGTATCTGTTTTTGGAGATGCAGCAAAAACCGTACGAAAGAGGGCAGCAGGACGAGAAAGGCTGGAAAAACAGGGAGAGGCAGCCAGGGAGGAAAGAACAACCGAGCAGAGATATACGGTTCCGTGAGGAAATCGCAGCCGGGGAGGTCAGCGGATAGCATGGAAAAAGAAGTATCGAAAAAGCCAGAGACGTTAAACGAGGCCGAACAATCTGAGACATCACGGCTTATGGGACTATCAGAAATGCCAGAGATCTCTCATCTGGAAGAAGAGTTAAAGCGGACGCGTCTTCAGAGTCAACGGAAAGCCACGACGCGGAATACGCTGTATACTTTGGCAGCAGTAGCATCGGCGGCAATACTGGCAGCGACTTTGTTTTTGCCAGTACTGCAGATCTATGGAACTTCGATGACGCCTACTTTGTGGGCAGGCAATATTGTGATTTCTTTGCAAGGAGCGGAATTTCAGGAAGGAGATATTGTAGCCTTCTATTATAATAACAAGATCCTGGTGAAACGCGTGATAGCCAGGGCGGGGGACTGGGTGGATATCCGTGAGGATGGAACGGTGTTTGTCAATGAGAAGGAACTGGAGGAACCGTATCTGACAGAAAAGGCTTTGGGAGAGTGTAATATTAAGCTTCCATACCAAGTGCCGGATAAGAAGTTTTTCCTCATGGGAGACCATCGAAGCGTATCCGTAGATTCGCGTAGCACCTCAATCGGGTGCGTGTCGGAGGAGCAGATTGTAGGAAAACTGGTATTTTGTGTGTGGCCGCTGGAACAGTTTGGGGCCATTCAATGAGGGAAGTGAGGGATAAGGCAATGAAAGGAAGCTTGGCGCCGTATAAGGAGAGACTCCTGAGGGAGAGAAAGAAATGGAAGCGCTGGCAGAAGGCAGTCAGCATTATGGGAACATTGGTGGTGTTTTGTACGGCCTATGCATTGATATTACCAGCGGTGACGATGGGGAAGGAGACTTATTGCGGTCAAGAGGAGCATCAACATAGTGAGGACTGTTATCTGTTGATGCGGCGGGGAGCCGCTACTCCGGGAAATGCGGTGCCGGTATTGCCAGGGGATATTCCTGTATCCACGCCATCCAATGCAGAAGAAGCAGATCCGGCGACTCCTTCCAATGCTGGAGAAGCAACGGGGAATTTGCCAGGACCAGGCGAAGGAAATAATATTTCTGGTGAGACGTCAAAGCAAGAATCGCTGGCAACCCCAGGAAATGCCCAGGGAAATAAGGGTGTGGCATCGCTCTTGCTTCAGGCGGAACAGAATTTAAGCAAGCAGTTGGTATCTGAGGTGAAAGAGTCGAAATACCGTCTTCATAGCGCCAGCAATTCGTCTCAGTGGAAAAAGAAAGAAGAAGAAAAGACAGAAAATAAGTACTGGGATTTGGATGAGGACGAGTGGTATGAAGAAGATATGGACCTGATCAATGATCTGGAACCGGAGGAGGAAGAAGAGGAGCTGGAAGATTACGTTCCTTACGAACCGGGTATGGATTATGATGAGGAACTTTATGAGTTGGTAATGATTTGTGGGAAGGAAGAACATACGCATTCTCTGGTTTGTTACTCTGACCCGGAGGCAGATCTGGAAAGTGAAGAAGATTGGTTGCGGACACTGCCGCAGCTGACAGGAGATTTGCCGCAGGATATCGTGGCAGTGGCGGAGAGCCAAGTGGAATATCGGGAGAGCGAAAAGAACTATAAGGTTGAAGGCGTAGACACCGTCAAAGGATATACCCGGTATGGTCAGTGGTATGGGAATCCTTATGGGGACTGGAACGGAATGTTCGCTTCGTTCTGTGTGAATTATGCCGGCGGAGAGGATGCTCCAATGGATGCTGACAGCGAAGGGCTGGCAGAGAAGCTGAAAGGGACAGTTCCTGGCCTTTATAAAGAAAGAGGAGAGTATGAGCCGAGCTTGGGCGATCTGATATTCTTGTCAGATAAGGAGGAAGAAAAGCTCCGGGTAGGAATCATAAAGGATGTGACCCGAAATGAAGAGGGAAGCGTAGAGCGCGTGGTGGTCATTGAGGGAGATTCCCATGATAAGGTTGGATATCAGACATACAGTTTGACATCGGGAGAGATTCAGGGTTATGGATTGATGTCCCGATATGGAGAGAATCTGATTACACTTACGGCAGAAACGGAAAATGCCATTATTACGGCGGTATATGAAGAAGGGGCCCTTCCGGAGAATGTGCAGCTACAGGCAGTGGAGATGGCAAAAGATGACGAAAGAGCCGTCGAGATGAAGGAAAAGCTGACTGAGCAGGGAATGAGCCAGGGCAAAGTGTTGACAACAATGCTTCCCTTTGATATTACCTTTTTGGATGAAGAAGGCAATTTGGTAGAACCTTCCGGATTGATACAGATATCTGCAGAGTTCAAGACTCCGGTGAAGAACGAAGCAGAAGCAACCGGTGAAGACAATGAAGAATTTGCTTCCCAGGAGACGGATAGTCAGATGACAAAATCTGGGGAGGAAACAGAGGATGAAAATATCCGTGAAGATGAGGAGGCAAACGAGCCGGATATTAAAATAAGTGCAGAATCTACCAAACAGGTATCTTTGTCAGCAAATGTGGTGACAAGGGTAGGAACGGGAATTGTGAATGAATCAAAAGGGCAAGATCAGGCTGAGCCAGAAGGGGAAAGCCAGGTTGAAACAACCGTACAGACTGGGACAGAAGCAGTGGGGAGTCCGGATGACGGTCGGCAAGGGATGACTGAAACCGATGAGACAGAACCTGCTTGGGAACTTTTTCAAATGCCAGAAGACGGAGATCCGGAAAAAATCAGCGATAGCGAGTCGATAAAAATTGAAGCAGATGAAGAAAATGCCCTTTATGGAGTGACATTTCAGAGCCGGTCTTCTTTACAGTGGGCGGCGGCGGCTTTTGCCGCCAGAACTGGCACGGCAACGGAAGTGAAGACTTTCAGAGAGTTGAAAAATGCACTGGAAGAAGAAGGAATAAAACTGGTTGTGCTTGGTGCGGATATTATTGTGAAACCCGCTGCTGATGGGGATTGGGATATTTTTCAAGCCATTCAGATGACAAGTGAAAAGCAACATCATACTTTGAATCTGAATGGACACACCATAACTGTGGAAGATGATAATCTGACGTTGGTGGATATAAAAAATGGAGCGTCCTTAACGGTTAAAGATGAGCAGGAGATTTCTCTGGAAGACCGAGAATCGAAGACAACAGAAATAAGTGAGATGTGTTCTCTGTGGCATGAAGATGGTGAAGAAGTTGATAAAGAATCGGTAGGAAAATGTCTGGAAAATAACTATAACGATGAGAACAGAACGCTAGAATTTTATGTCACAGAATCAAATGTTGTCGATTCGGCAACCGGTGAGACAACCGAGAGTTTGGTAAAGTATCAGATACAGAATCCAGGAATCATCCGGACCACAGATACAAGGAAGCCACAAAACACATTTTATATAGAAGGCGGAACTTTGAACTGGGAAGGTGGTGCGATTGTTGGATGTACCAATCGTGCGGTGATGCTTGCCGGCGAGAATAGTATTTTGAACTTGAAGGGAGGATACATCTGCGGTAATACAGCAGTGCTTGGGGCTGGTGGTGCCATTCAAGCAAGTGGCAGCAGCAGGATCGAATTGAGCGGTACTTATATTTCTGGTAATTATGTGACGGGCGGCAATCATGGCGGTGCCATTTCGCTTCAAGATGCGGCCGTTTTGAATATGAGCGGGGGATATTTGACGAATAACCGCGCAGATACAAATGGCGGCGCGGTTTACGCAGATGGCGGAAGTCTGGCAAATCCAGGTAAGACGAGTATCAATCTGACGGGCGGCTATATCACCAACAATTTGGCAAATTTTAGTGGCGGAGGTATCTTTAGCGGAGGAAAAGCAAGTGATACAAATCCGAACGCTTCGGCCGCAGAAAAAGAGTCAGGAAGTGAATGCTGTCTGACTATGAAAACGAATGACAATGGTCTTTCGGGGTGTATCATAGCGCGGAATCTAGCTATTGGCGGCGAAGGTGGTGGAATCACATTCAGAACCGGAACGGGTTCGATTGAAAGCGGCTATCTCACCAATAACCGAACCGATACGCGTGAGCACTGGGGCGGCGGCGGAATATTCATTTCGGACGGGGCAGAAGTGTATGTAGAGAATACTCTTGTAACTAATAATACGGCAGGAGGATTTGGTGGCGGTGTGACAGGTTGCCCGACGAGCCGGATTTATATTGCACTTAAGGACGGCATGGCAATCTATGACAATTTTGCTGGAGAAGCCGGGGAGCCGGATTCGGATGAAAGAAAGCAGTTAGGAGAGCATTTATCATCAGGAGGATCTGGTAAACAGCAGGATCATTTGTATGCATATGAAAATGAGCTGTTTTTATCGAACGGATATAAGGATTTCTTCTGTGCGTTGGCTTGTACGGTAGATCCCTTTATGCTTGGCGGTGGACCGGCGCGGTGGACCGGAAGCCGTGACAGTTTGGTAGTGGATCAGAAAAACGGTGGAGGGAATTTACCGCGTCTTGATTCGGCCTCGATCATGGGATTGATTGCGAATCCGGAGACGGGAGATAAAGGGGCGGCGCAATCGGCCGCAAGAGTATATATCAATGGCAATAGTTCCTGGACTCATGCCGGCGGAATTTTGTGCAACGGTTACATGATTGTGGGAGAAGTTAAGAAGATCATCGTACCGGATCGGATGGCACTAGAAGGGACGAAAGCGCTGCTGGATGATAAGGGAAAAGAACAACCACTGGAAGAAGGCCAATTTGAATTTGAGGTGTTTAATGGTTCTTTTTCAAGTATGGGAATATTTACCAATGATGAAAAAGGCGTTATAAATTTCAATAACAGACTGCCAGCAACAGAGGCAGGGGACTTTGACTATTTTGTGGTAGAGTCAAGTGAGAGCAAGGGTGAGATCGTATCCGATTCCACAGTCTACAGAATTCGAATGCATGTGCAGGAAAAGATAGATACCGAGTGGGTTTCGCCGAATGGCAAGAGACTTGAAAAATATCTTTATACCATCGATCAGGTAACGGTATGGAAAAGAACTGATGGAAAAGCACACATGAGGGATGAAGATGGCTGGGGAGAGCCAATCAGTGAAGCGAAGGACTGGTGGAAACCAAACAACAAGGAACAAGGGTACGATATTTTACAGTTGAACGGCGATAATGCTGCTTTCACCAACTGGAAACAGAAAAGCAGAAAAATAACGATCCAAAAAAAGTGGGAGAAAACAACAAGTCATCCGGGTGAGATTCAGGTAGATCTGCTGGCGGATGGAAATGTGGTTAAAGATAAGACTCTTACACTTAACGATGAAAACGGTTGGAAGGGCGAGTGGACAAATCTGCCAGTTAAAAATGATGCAGGTACAGATATTGTCTATTCGGTAAAAGAGCATTCGGTGGAGGGATTCCACAGTCAGATTAGTGTGAAGGTGGATTCCGGAGAAACGCAAAATCCGGAAAGCGGCAAAAGGCATTGGGTCCCTGCGACGAGTTTGAAAGCTGGCGAAAAGTATGTGATTAAAAATAAAGTAAACAATCATTTTTTAGGAATCATTGACAACGGTGATTTTGGGATAGTTTTGATAGCAGATCCCGAAAAACCAGATCAGGAAGAAGATTGCTATCCAGAAAATAGTTTTAAGAGCGAATATATTTTTACAGCAGCACATCCAATTGTCTGGGGTAATGTGACGCAAAAGGATCGTCTTGTATTAGGAGTAGATATTAATGGTTCCAAAAAGAGATGGTTACAGATACCAACAGACAAAATGCTGAGAGGCGTCATTGATACAGATGGACTTTACGGAGTGTGGGGATCTTCTTTTGAAGTGACAGGAGATTCTTTGCTGAAAGGAAAACAAGGTCCATGCTATCAGCCAGAATCCGAAAGCAAAATTGTAAAATATTATGATGCGGAGTTAAAAGTATATACATTGGAGGAAGAGCCTTCTTCGCAATATGAGATAACTACCGAGTACACGATTACCAACATACCAGATGAAGAAGTACGTTTCTGGTTGACGATTGAAAAGGTAAGTGAAACAAATGAAAAAATTATGATTCCTAATGCAGAATTCCAGCTGATTGATAAAGGAACAAATAAGATATTAAGCTTTGAGAAAGACACGCAGGGAATCTATAGCTATGTTTCAGAAGACAGCAAGCCAGACGAAGGTGAGTCCGGTGAGACCAAGAAGACAAACAGTCTGATCACGAATAAGGAAGGTATATTTGTTTTAAAGAATTTGCCCAAAGGTACGTATATCTTGAGAGAGATAATGGCGCCGGCCGGATATGCACCCGTAGAGGATCAGACGGTTGAGTTGGATAAAGATAAGGGAACCCAAATTAAGCTGGTGGTTAAGGAGCCCGAGTTTAGCCTTCCTAAGACAGGAGGCCCTGGAAGTTATTGGTATGCATTGGGCGGAATGTTGTTGATAGCAGGAAGCCTTGTGTATGGATACAGTTCGAGGCGCAAAAGTGAAAGGAGGGTTAGGAAGTAGCCTCCTAAAGCGGCAAAAAAGGAAGTGCCCGCGCAGTATCCGGTAAGTAACAAATCAATGATTGTAAAGTCAAAAAGAAAGAGGAGAAAAAGCATGAAGAGGATGAAAAAATTTGTCAGTTTATTGCTGACACTAGTCATGGTAGCGGCTATGGCGATTCCGGCATTTGCAGGATCCATTACAATTAAGGGAACTGAAAATGTACCTGCATCAGAAAAAGAATTTAAAGCATATAAGATTTTAGACGTTGAATTTCCCAATGACGAAAATGGCGAAACTGATTATAGCCGTATGGCATACAAAGTGCCAGAAGCGTTGGTAGGATTTTATGCAGAGGAATTCGGATTGGATGCTTCAGAAGCAAGCTTTGCTCAAGATGTTGTAGCAAAAATTGCTGCTTTGCGGGCAGAAGATGCGGATGATAATGCGGATGGCAACGGGGATTTAAGAGCATTCATGAGCCGGGCGTTAAAAGCAGCAAAAGAAGCTGGCATTCCAGGGGCAAGTGGCGCGAAAGATGGTAATGATTACAAAATTGAAAATCTGGCTTCTGGTTACTATGTTGTGGAAGATGTAACAGAGGCGCCTACGGATGGCAGCGATTATGCAGTTTCAGCATTAATGCTGGATACAACTACCCCGGATGCAGAGATCACGATTAAAACAGATAAGCCCAGCATTGACAAAAAGATTGTTGAAGGCGAAGGCGATAATGCAACAGAAACGAATGCCAACAATGCGGCAATCGGTGAAGCGGTATCTTATAAAGTGACCAGCAAAGTACCAGATATGACGCATTATAACACGTATACCTTTATCGTTACAGATACATTTTCTAAAGGATTGACTTATAATAAGGATTTGACGATAACTGTTGGTGGAGAGGTCGTAAATGCATCTTTATATGAAGAGACATCAGAGACAGAGGCTGACGGAGTTACAAAATTGACCATCAATTTTAAAGATTTTAAGGCCAACTTTGGAAAGAAAACAGGGGAAGATATTGTAATTACCTACACTGCTACAGTAAATAAGGATGCGATCATTGGCTCTGCAGGAAATAAGAACAGTGTAAAACTGACTTATTCTAACGATCCGAATCACAGCGGAGAAGGAGATAATTCAACAGTTGATACACCGGAAGTAGATGTTTTCACTTATGTAACAGGTCTGCAGATTACCAAGGTTGATGCAACAAATCCTGACATGAAACTGACAGGGGCACAGTTTAAGATCGAAGGAGAAGGTCTTGAAAAGGCTCTTGTAAAAGGATATGAATTTGTAGAAGATCCGAATGGTGAATTTTATAAAGATGGTGATGTATACACAACATCAGAAGTAGAGGGTTCCAAGAAATATAGCAAGAAAGAAGTTAATAAAACAGAAGAATCCGTAGTTAAGGTAGATTATGTCGCAGAAGTTGGTGAGGACGGCGTATTGAGTTTGGACGGACTCTGCGAAGGAATTTATACAATTACTGAGGTGAAAGCGCCGAATGGATATAATATACTGAAAAAACCGATTAAGATTCAAATTAAGTGTAATACAGACAATGTTACGGCAGATCAGACAGAATGTTCTTGGGCATATCGTAAATCCGATGAAAATGGAGACTTGCCGAATGATGAAACAACAGGTTATGTGACCCTTGACAGTGGAACTCCTATTATTGCATTTGATGTGGAAAATACCACGGGAGTGGAACTTCCTTCTACTGGTGGTATCGGTACCACAATCTTCTATGTACTGGGCAGCATTCTGCTCATTGGTGCAGGCGTTTTGTTAGTAACCAAGAAGAAAATGGCTGGTAGAGAATAATTGACGAAAAACCGAATAAAAAGCAACAGCTGCCGCCACCAGGTTTTCCTGGTGGCCGGCAGTAAGGAGAGCCTTATGAAAAAACATTTTTCCACAATTTTATTATTTCTGGTTTTTGGCATAGGGCTTTGCTTACTGCTGTACCCTACGGTCAGCGATTACTGGAATTCCTTTCACCAGTCGCGGGCAATTGCCAGCTATACAGATGCGGTGTCTCAGATTGACGATAAGGAATATGAACGGATTTGGCAGGCTGCGGTGTCTTATAATGAAAATATCAGAGCCAAGGCAGGGAATCCTTATGTATTGACAGATGAAGAAAAGGCACAATACAACGACTTGCTGAATATCTCCGGGAATGGGGTTATGGGCTATATTGAGATTCCGACTATCGATGTATCTTTGGCAGTATATCATGGTACAGGGGAGTCTGTGCTTCAGGTGGCAGTCGGACATATCGAGGGATCTTCTCTTCCGGTAGGCGGGGAAGGTACGCATTGCGTTCTGTCTGGCCACCGGGGACTACCTTCTGCCCGATTATTTACCGATCTGGATAAGATGACAGAAGGAGATGTGTTTTTGCTTCATATCCTGGACGACACGCTAGCTTATGAGATTGATCAGATTCTCATTGTGGAACCAGAAAATACAGATGCACTGAAAAGTGAGGAGGGGAAAGACTATTGCACATTGGTGACTTGTACCCCTTATGGTGTTAATTCTCATCGGATGTTGGTTCGAGGACATCGGGTGGAGAATGAGAAGGTGGCCAATATCCGAGTGACGGCAGATGCCACAAGGATTGATGCGGCTCTGGTGGCGCCGGCGATTGCTATACCGATTTTATTGATTTTGCTCTTGGGGATGCTGATAAAATACCGGAAGCGGTAAAAGCATAGAAGTGGAGGTAGTTTTTATGAGAGGAAAAAAGAGGATCCTGGCAGGTTTGTTTGCAGGGCTGCTGTGTCTGATGTCAGTGGCAGTACCCTTGCCGGAAAAGGTGTATGCGGCAGAGAATATCGATCCGACAAAGGGAGTTTCCCTGGTGGTTCAATGTCGCAGCGAGGGGGAGACGTCGGTGTCTGGTGTTCGTTTTCGACTGTACCGGGTGGCGGAAGTTTCTCCAGAGTGTACTTATACTCTGACCAGTGATTTTGTGGACAGCTCTGTGGATCTGGAAAAGAGGCTAGACCATGCGGAATGGAAAGCACTGGCCAATACTCTGGTCGGATATGCGGAATTTCACGATTTGGCACCGATGCAGGAGATTCTGACGGATGCTAATGGGGTAGCTATGTTTCCGGAAGAAGGAACGATGGAGACCGGATTATATCTAGTGGTGGGAGATCGCTACCAGATGGGAGAGTTTTATTATTTTCCCATGCCGTTTTTAGTGTGCCTGCCCAATTATCTGGAGGAACAATGGGTCTATGAAAATGTAACCGCAGTACCCAAGTATGATCGGGAGCCGGCAGACCGGACAGTGAGCCGAAGAGTATGGAAGGATTGGGTGGGAGGAAATGCTTCTGTCCGTCCGCAGGAGATTCAGGTAGCTTTGCTGGGAGATGGTCAGGAGTATGAACGGGTGACTTTAAATCAGGGGAACAACTGGGAATATCGTTGGGAAGAATTGGATGGCAATGTTTCTTGGCAAGTAGTGGAAGTGGAAGTGCCAGCTAATTATACTGTATTGACAGACCAGGCAGGAATGGTATTTCATATGATCAATACGTATCATCCGCCAGGAGGCGATCGTCCGGGAGGTAATAATCCAGGCGGCGGTGGCGGTGGCGGAGGAGAAGGAACACCGAATGTTCCGACTACTACGATCACAGAAGACACTCCGCCACTGGCGTCGTATAATCCACCAGATGATCCGACCATGCTGATGGAGTTACTAGAAGGGGAAGTGCCCCTAGCGATGCTGCCACAAACGGGAATGTTGTGGTGGCCAGTGCCAGTATTGACAATCTGTGGAATGGTGTTGTTCATGATGGGTTGGGGAAATTACCAGAGACAGGGAGATAGAAATGAATAAGAGACGAAAGGGAAGAGGAATTGGACTGATGACCCTGGGGCTGCTGCTGATTGCGGCAGCCCTTGTCTTGACTGGATATAATATCTGGGATGAGAGGCGGGCAGAGGAGGCATCCCAGAAGATGCTAGAACAGATGGAGTTACCAGTAGATGAGGCGCGGGAGCGATATGCAGACTGGGAGTCAGGGCTGGAAGGTTCGGAGGTGGATATTCCCAACTATGTACTCAATCCGTATATGGACATGCCAGTGACCGTGATTGATGGGTATGAATATATCGGAGTGGTTTCGGTGCCATCGTTGGGACTGGAGCTGCCTGTGATGTCGGAGTGGAGCTATCCGCGTCTGAAGGTGGCGCCATGCCGTTATCGTGGTTCTGCCTATACTCATGATTTGATAATTGCGGGTCATAATTATCGGAAGCATTTCAGTCCGTTAAAGACTTTGGAGCCAGGGGCGAAAGTGGTATTTACAGATGTGTCTGGCAATCAGTTTTTTTATGTGGCGGATTCTGTGGAGATACTGAAAAAGACGGAAGTGGAACAGATGGAGGCAGGAGAGTGGGATTTGACTCTATTTACTTGTACTTATGGAGGGCAGACTCGGTTTACCCTGCGCTGTTTGTTGGAAGAAAGGGAATAAGAAAGAGAGAAAAGCAAGAGACAGAAAAGAACGGGCCAGAAGACAGATAGCAAAAGCAGAAGGAGGAAGCCATATGACAGATAAGGAATTAAAAAAACTGACGCGATTGCAATTATTAGAGCTGTTGGTGGAACAGGGAAAGGAATTGGAGCGGCAGAGAGCGCGTGCAGAACGGGCGGAGAAGAAGCTACGGGAAAGGAATGTGCTACTAGGAGAGGCCGGATCAATAGCAGAGGCGGCACTGCGGATTCAGGGAGTATTCGAGGCGGCACAGGCAGCGGCAGATCAATATTTGGACAGTGTACGGGGAATGTGCGGAATCGCCGTGTCAAAAGAGGAGTGGAGGGAGTATGAGGAACAGGAAAAACAGAAGGAAAGCGAGGGAATGGACCGGGATAGAGGCGGTTGGGAAAATCCAGAGGAAATCAATCAGCTAGAATGGAAAGAGGGAGATTTGACAGAGGCAAAAGAAACGGACCAGGAGAATTGGGAAGAAAGCAACCAAAAGAATTAGAGAAAAAGTGACAGGAGGGATATGATGGCGCGGAGAAGGTGGGGGAGAGAACCAGATCTCCCGACTCTCGGTCAATTGGAGAAAGAGCAGAAGCGACTGGATTACCGGAAGAGCTATGGGAGCTCTTTGCTGGGGACAATCTATGCTCTGATAATTGTTGCGGGTATTTCTATGCTGCTTTCGTCTCTGTTCATTTCCGTCCTGAAAATTTATGGAGATAGTATGGAGCCAGGACTGGAGAGTGGGGATACTGTAGTTGCCATAAAGAGTACCCGCTTTAAAAGAGGAGATATCGCAGCATTTTATTATAATAATAAGATCTTGGTAAAACGGGTGATAGCATTACCAGGAGAAGTGGTGGAGATCGATGAAAAGGGCATCGTGTCAGTCAATGGAACGCCATTAGAAGAACCATATGTGAAGGAATTGAGTCTAGGGGAATGCGATATCCGGATGCCTTATGAGGTACCGGAAGAACGTCTATTTGTAATAGGAGATAATCGTCAAGATTCGGCGGACAGCCGGGCGGTGGCAGTGGGGTGTGTTTCGGCAGAGCAATTGATAGGAAAAGTGATTTGGAAGGTCTGGCCGTGGCAAAGGTTTGGGCCGGTGAGATAAAGAACTCAAAAGAGAATCAAGTTTTTGATTTGGAAGAAAACAAAGAAGAGAGTATTACAAAATAAGCTACCAGGCTATTTTGTGATACTCTCTTCTTTGTTTTTAGAAAAGAGAATAAGGCCCAATATTATGTTGTTTAAATTTTGTATATTTTCGTTTCGTTTTTAGCAAAAATCAGGGGTTTTAGGAATTCTTAATCTCGAAACCGGAAAAAAGGAACAGATGATTTCCCGTTGCTTCGCTCCCCTCTTCCTTGGCGTACCTTTTGCCACCACATATCTATGACATTGAAATAATGCCTTGTCATTTGATGAGAAAATCATTTCTAGTTATGTCAAAGAGAAACCCCACTGGAAGCAAGAATATGGCGAATTTCAGTAAGCTGTGCTTCGGTGACTGACAACAACGGTCGGGAAACAACGCGGCTGCCCAGGCCGAAAAGCTCTAGGATGCCTTTCATGCCAGCCATCCAGCAACCACTTACAAAGATTGCCTTGCGGATAGCATTGATCTGTTCCTGAAGCTGACAGGCTTTTTGGATTTGACCCTGACAACAGGCGCTTTGAAGCTGCACAAAGAGACCGGGAATGAAATTGGCTAGACCAGGGATACAGCCTTCCGCTCCCCAGAGCATGCTTACGCAGCAAAGTTCCTCTGCTCCGTTTAAGACAGCAATGTCTTTATCCTTTAAAAGAATCATGGCTCGCTGTAGTTGTTGCCAGTCGGCGGTGCTGTCTTTATAGGCCACAATATTATCATATTCTGCAAGCTGGGATATCGTTTCTGGCAGAATATTGGCGTGCGTGGTTTCTGGAATGTTGTAGACTGCAAGTTTCAAGCGGGTAGAGCGGCAGATGGCATCATAATGGCGAAGGATTTCTTCCTGGCCGAAGCTGGTGAGGTAAAAGGGCGGAGTGCAGACAGCGATCTCACCGCCACATTCTTCAATTATCTGTAATCGTTCGATAACCCGGCTGGTAGATGTGTCAATGGCGCCGCAAAATACGGGAATTTGCTTACCAGCTGCTGCCAGAGCAGTTTTCATATTTTCCTCCCAGATGTGATCTGGAAGACGTAAGGCTTCGCCGGAAGTGCCATTGACAAAAATTCCCGAGACACCATTTTCGATATCAAAAGAAATCAGCCGCTGCAAGGCAGCGGAATCCAGTTTTTCCTGTGAGGTCAAAGGAGTGACAATCGGGGGGATAATGCCGGTATAAGTTGTTTTATTGTTCATAACAATCCTTTCTTTGCAGAGTATATTTATGAATGACAGTTTTTGCTGCTATTCTGGCAAACCTGCGCACTGGTTGCATTGACCATATGAGAAACCAAACGGGGACCTCTACAGCTTTCTCGCTCTACAATACCAGGTTGAAAAAGATAATATTCAAAATCAAGCAGAGGTTTCTCGTTTAAAATATCCCAGAGTAATTCTGCCGCCTTCTCTCCAATCTCATAATTTTTGTAAGATATGGAGGTGAGAGAGCATGGAAGACGATTGCAGATATCCGTGTTGTCATAACCGATAATGCCAATATCATCAGAAATTTTCAGACTATGTGCCTGGATGGCCTGGCAACATTCCTCCGCTACCTGATCGTTAAAGCAGAAGATAGCGTCTAAGGTCTCCTTACTTTGTAGGAGATCTCTGGTAGCCTGGGTGATATCTGGATCAAAGCGGATTAATCGGCGATTGATGGGAATATTTTCTTCCATCAGCATGGAAATATAGCCTTGGCAACGATCAATGCTAGTCTTATATTTTAAGCGAGCCAAATAGGCGATATTACGATAACCATGGTGGATCAGGTGTTTGGTAGCAATATATCCTCCATAGAAATCATTGGAGGTGACGGTCGGCACATTGATGCCTTCTACGCTGCGATTGCAAAAGACAAAGGGAGTCTTGGCAGAGGCTAGTTGGTTATAGAGCCGGAAATTAACCCGGATATCATTCGATACTACGGGTACAATAATCATGCCAGACACACCAGAACAGAGCAGGCGCTTTACGTATTGTTCCTGTTTATCGGAATCATTGTCTGAATTACAGATAATAATATTGATTCCGTAACGCTGAGCTACGTTTTCCGCTCCTCGTACCAGGCCGGGATAAACGGCATCCATAACATTGGGAACGATGACGCCCCAGGTCCCCACTGGCGACAAGCCGCCATCTGTCAGACCAACGACATAAGTTCCGCTGCCGTTGCGGGAGGTAAGAAAACCCTCTTCTTCTAACTCACGGATAGCTTTATCCAGGGTTGTGCGGGTGGTGTCAAGCTTCTGGCAAAGAATCGGACGAGAGGGAAGTCTCTCTCCGGGCATATATTTGCTGATTTCTTGAAGCATAGCCTGCTTGATCTCCTTGTAACGCAGCATATGTGTATTCTCCTTTTGTGTGAATAATATATAAATCATTTTTTCGTGGACAACCAATCAAAAGGTCATGCCTGCACGAGTATTTGATTCACTTAAAGACAGAAAAGCCACCGTCCACCATCAAATTATGTCCCGTTACATAATCGGAAGCTGGCGAAGCCAAGAACAAGGCGGCGCCTTTGATATCCAGGCCCATGGTTCCCATGCGTCCGGTCATCGTAGCCCTGGCATAATCATCAACGAAACCTTGGGGCAGATCGCCTTTGTCAAAACCTCCGGGAGAGATGCAGTTGACTTGTACATGGTAAGGAGCCATAAAGGCGGCCAGATCCCGGGTCATACCGATGATGCCTGCCTTGGAAGCGGCGTAATCTACGGGCTGTTCCATTTTGTGATTTCGGCGGTACATGTCCCGATCCCGACCAACAACACCAGCAATGGAACCGATATTGATAATCTTACCACTGTTTTGTTCGGCCATATAGCGGCCGACAGATTGGCAACAGTATAAAGGGCCGAGCAGGTTGACGGTGATCATGTCGGTGATATCCTGAGGATCCCGCTTAAGAAAGCAACCCTCGGAGGCGCCAGATCCGCCGCCAGCATTATTGATTAGAATATCAATATGTCCTTTCCAGGTATACACGGCGTCGGCCATGGCCTGTACTTGGTCGGGAAACCGTTGATCGGTCTGAAAGAGAAAGATCTGGGTTCCATAATTTTCAGAGAGTTCTGCACCAGCCTTTTTAAGTTTTTCTTGATTGCGAGAAGCCAGGGCAATATGACATCCTGCGGAAGCCAGGGCCTGAGCCATATCAAAGCCAAGCCAGGAATGGCCACCTGTGATCAGCGCCACTTTTCCGGATAAATCAAATAGGGTATGGATGGATTCTTTCATAATATCCTTTCTGGCGTCAAGCATATTTAAAAACGTTTTTGTTTGAAAATTCACTTGAAAACGCCTGTGGACGGCAATGCCGCAAATAATGTTGACTATTAACGGTCAGATATTGAAAATCAGTTAAAAATAAAAAGGCTGATCGAATTTGAAAATGAAAAACTTATATTCCATGTAGAAGATATAACATTAAAAAACCAGAAAGTCAAGAGAGATATTGGAAGTTTTGCTGATTATTTGCTGTAAAAAACAGGAAAATAAGATAATCTGACCGATTTTATTTAATATCTGACTATTTTTGGTCAAATTGGTTGACATCAGAATGGCTTTCGATTATGATGAAGGCACTGAAAGGGTTGATCGAAGAAATTATCAGAAAGAGAGGTTACAATGGTAACATGATGACGAATACGTTTTTTAAAAACAGCTTAAAGGAAAAGATGAAAAAGCGGCCAGTATTCGGGATGACAATCTGCAGTGGCTCACCAGCGATTATCGAGATGTTGGGATATGGTGGTTTGGATTTTGCTTTCATTGACACCGAGCATAATTCCAATGGGGTTGGTGATTGTCGGGAGTTGATTTTGGCGGCACGTATGGGTGGCGTCGCACCTCTGGTGCGGGTAGGTAGCCCGGATGAGGTGGAGATCCGCAAGGCTTTGGAGTTGGGAGCTGAAGGCGTAATTATTCCCCATATTAAGACTGTGGAGGAGATGGAGACTTGTGTGCGGGGCGCCAAATTTCCACCTCTGGGTCGCCGGGGACTGGACTTCGGTGTTCGATCTGCTGGCTACGGGTTGCGGGAATATGAGAACTCGGATTATATCAGTTACAGCAATGATACGGAGTTGGTCATTCCCATGATGGAGGATTTTGAGTTTACAGCGAATATGGACGAGCTGATAGCAATACCAGGGATTGACGCCATCAATTTTGGCCCGGCAGATTATGCCAATTCCCTGGCATTGCGCACGGGCTACAGCACCGATGAGCCTCAAGTCTATGAGGCTCTGCAAAAGCTCAGAGCTTATTGTGAACCTAAGGGTATCGGCATCATGGCTCCGGCCAATCCTCCGACGTTAGAAAGTGCAATGGATTTGATTCATAAGGGAGCAACAATGATTATTATGTCAAGTGATTTTAATATTTGGAATGCTAGTGTTCGTTCCATTCGCGAGGAGATTGAGAAAGTGCTGAAGGAACAAATGCCTAAATAAAAAACAGGAAAAACTGACATTTATCACTTGAAAATCGTACGGCAAAAGACAAAATTATAAAATTGGAGGTTATAAATAATGAAAAAATTGATATCCGTTCTTCTGTGTGTTGCTTTGACATGTAGTGTAACAGCTTGTGGAAAATCCGATTCTTCAGGAGGAGGGACCTCAGCGCCAGCGCCGACTTCTGCTCCAGAGGCGGCCCCAGCAGATACAACGGCTCCAGAGGCGACAACAGCTCCGGACAAGGTCTATACGATGAACTGTGGGATATCCATTGCCTCAGGCACACCGCGGGAAGAAAGCTGTGATGTCTGCTATGCAGAGAGTTTTAAGGAATATGTGGAGGAGCATTCTGGAGGAGCCATCAAATTTGACATTTTCTATGGAAACAGCTTGGGCTCAGATGCTGATGTAGTGGCCGGATTGTCCAATGGTTCCGTAGAATTCTACTGTGGTGATATTACCACGGTATCTTCCTATTATAATCCAGCATTGTTGTTTTCCATTCCAGGCGCTATCGGCTCGATCGAGGAGGCCAATCGTCTGTTTGACAGTGAATGGGGACAGAAATTTTTTGATGCGTGTGCATCCACTTCTGGGATCCGTATTCTATGTTCTGTAGGGAAGGGATTTCGCAACTTTACCACAGTAAAGCACCCGATTAAGACCGTGGATGATGTGGCGGGACTGAGTTTTCGCGTTTTGAACAATCCTTTGTATATCCGGATGGTAGAGTCTCTGTCAGCTAGTGCGGTGCCGATGGATATTTCTGAGTTGTACACGGCCCTGCAAAATGGAGTGGTAGACGGACATGAAAATTCTATTCCCAATATTTTGCAGGACAAGACTTATGAGGTGGAAAAATATTTGGTGTTGGATGCCCATACGGGCAGTTATTTCTGCGGTATGATTAGCGATTCTTTTTATCAGTCTTTGCCGGCCGAACTGCAACAGGTGGTACAGGAGGCCAATGAGTATGCGAAAGAGCAGGTGAAGGAGACAGCAAATAATATTTTGACCAATGGCATCGAAACTCTGCGCGAGAATGGCGTGGAAGTTTATGAACCGACAAAGGAGGAGCTGGAAGCCTGGCATACCGCTTATGCAGAGCAGTGTATGGAACTGGCAAAAGAGCAAATCGGAGCTGAGATCGTGGATGATTTCGTAGCTGCTGTTGCCAAATATGGCAAGGAGTAGGGATATCCGAAGGAGGAAATTTGCTTGGATAGGATGAAGAAGATTTTTCATGTGCTGAGAAAGGGATCGGATCTGGCAGGTAAAATAATTCAGGCACTGAATGCGGCGCTGGTTTTTGGATGCTTTCTGGCAGTGTTCTTCCAGGTTATCAACCGGTATATTCTGGTAAAACAAACGTTGTTTCACTGGAATTCTGTTACCTGGACAGACGAACTTTCCCGATTTTTACTGGTGGGAATCACCTACTTTTCTCTGGGACAAATCTATAAGTATGGGCAGATGTCCCGGGCAGACATGGTGTATTCTCGGCTGAAACCGAGAGCTAAAAAGATTCTGTATGTGTTGGAGATGGGGATGATTGTGGTTTTTCTGGTGGCAATGATTCGTTATGGGATCGCATTTGCCGGAGCCAACAAAATTTACAAGTCAGAAATGCTGCGGATTCCCGGAAATATCCTGTATCTGATCCCTGTGGTAGGAGGAATTTTGATTAGTTATGAGCTGCTTACGGAACTGACAGGGGTACTTTGTGGAGAGATAGAGCCGTTTGAAAGTTTAGCCAGGCCGGATGATACCGCAGGTGCGGAGTAAGGAGGGAGATATGCTGTTGCCTTTGTTGCTGCTATTGTTGTTTCTGGTGTGCTGCTTTATCGGCATACCGGTCGGCTTCTGCATTGGTTTTACCACCTGGGTTGCCTTTCTTTTGCTGGACGGAAAGATGATTGTGCTGGCACAGAAATTGTTTTCTGGCGTTAATAGTTTTTCTTATCTGTGTATTCCGTTATTTGTACTATGTGCAGAGATTATGACCCGGGGGAAGCTGATTAATAAAATTGTAGAGTTTTGTAATGTACTGATTGGCCATGTAAAGGGGGGACTGGGGTATGTAAATGTACTGGGAAGCATGGTATTTGCTGGTATTTCCGGGTCGGCTTCGGCAGACATGGCAAGTCTGGGACTGATTATGGCAGATACGATGACAGCGGCAGGGTATAACCGGAGATTCTCCGTAACCCTGTCAGCGGCCTCCGCTACGATTGCACCGCTTATTCCACCATCCACCATCATGATTATCTTTGCCTCTGCGGCAGGCGGGGTATCGATCGGGAAGATGTTTGCTGGTGGTCTGCTGCCAGGGGTGGTGTATGGGGCGGCACAGATTGCCATTTGTGCCTACTATGCTCGGAAGTATGATTTTCCCTCTACCGGGCGCCGGGCCTCCTTCAAAGAAATATGGAGTACCTTTAAAACTTCGGCTCTGGTTTTAGCTCTGCCAGTGATTATCTTTGGTTCTATTGTCACAGGGATCTGTACGGCCACAGAAGCAGGTTCTCTGGCGGTGTGCTATGCGCTGATTGTAACTTTTGCACAGAAGCGTATGAATGGTAAAGATTTATTCCGGTGTCTGGTAAATACGGCCCGTTTGACTTCTTCCGTCACATTTATCGTAGCCACGGCTTGTGCTATGGGATGGGTGGTGTCGGCTTTGCAGATTCCTCAGAAACTGGCAATATTCTGTCTGGAATTCATTACTACGCCGATTATGTTTTTGATGTTTGTCAATGTGTTGTTATTGATTGTGGGGTGTCTTTTAGACGGCGCACCAGCGGTACTTCTGCTGGCGCCGATCCTTTGTCCGGTAGCGGCGCAATATGGGATCGATCCAATTCATTTCGGTATTGTAATGTGCATGAACCTCACGATTGGGTTGATCACTCCGCCGATTGGCATTCTGTTGTTTGTGGCATCAAATGTCACCGGGACGAAGCTAAGCGAGCTGTATAAGAGTGTATGGCCTTTTGTGGTTACGGCGATTGTCGTGCTATTGGTGGTTACCTATATTCCAGCAACGGTCACTTTTATTCCGAATTTAATGAAATAGTGGGCTTTGAAAGGTATGCCTGGGAAAAGTCACAGACCATGTTCTATTGCTTTTCCCCCTCTTCCTTGGCGTACCTTCTATCACTACTTATCTAAATGACAGTAGTTCTTTTTAGTCTTAATGAGCAAAAATATACCCTTTTCCATAAAAATCCGTCGCCGACATACAAATGTAGCTGGACAAATGACCGCTGTATGTGCTATACTGGTAACACTTTGTTTGACAAAAGTGGTCAGATAAGGTATCGGCGGATTTTATGCGTTGTCTGAATGCGTAGTTCAGAGTATGAGATCCGGCTAACATTGGGTGTAAAAGCGCTCAGAATAAAAAGGAGGAGACAAGTAATGAAAAAGAGATTACTTAGCCTGACGCTAGCAGCGGCGATGGTGCTTTCCATGGCCGGATGCCGTGGAGCAGAGCCGGCTGCGACGACAGCAGCACCAGAGACGACGACGGCTGCGGCAGCAGAGGCAGAGACGACGACGGCTGCAGAGGGTGATACTGCAGAAACGACTGAGGCGGCAGAGCCGGCAGGAGATTTCAAGATTGGTATCATCACTGGTACAGCTTCTCAGGGTGATGAGGAGATTACACAGGCAAACAAGATGAAAGAGAAGTATGGCGACATGATCGTTACTTCTACTTATCCGGATAACTTTACCACAGAGACGGAGACGGTTATCTCCAATACTGTGGCAATGGCTTCCGATCCAGCAGTGAAAGCGATTATCTGGTGTCAGGCGATTCCGGGTACGGCAGCGGCGATTGACAAAGTTCGTGAGACTCGTCCGGATATGATTTTCATCGTTGGTACTCCTGGTGAGGACCCGGGGGTTATCAATCCGAAGGCAGATATCGTTCTGCAGGTAGATGAGCCAGGATGCGGTATCGTGATTCCGCCGCAGGCGAAAAAACAGGGTGCCAAGACCATGATTCACTATTCCTTCCCGCGCCATATGAGTTATGCTCTGATTGTGGCTCGTCATGAGAACCTGAAGAAATACTGTGCGGAGAATGGCATTGAACTGGTAGATGTTACGGCTCCGGATCCGACTGGTGATTCCGGCATTACTGGTGCTCAGCAGTTCATTCTGGAGGATGTACCGCGTCAGATCGAGAAGTACGGCAAGGATACCGTGTTCTTTACCACCAACTGTGGTATGCAGGAGCCGTTGATTCGTTCCGTATTTGAGAATGGTGCAATCTACAGCCTGCAGTGCTGCCCGTCCCCGTTCCATGCTTTCCCGGCTGCTCTGAATATTGACATGGCCGGTCATGAGGCAGATGTGGATTACATGATGGAGCAGCTTCAGGCAAAGGTTACCGAGGCCAACATGGGCGGCCGCGTATCTACCTGGGGTGTTCCTTGTAATATGCTGTTCATCAGCGCAGGCGTTGAGTATGCAAAGAAAGTTCTCGAGGGCGAGACCAACGGCCAAGTTCTGGATGAGGCGTTGCTGCGTTCTACCGTTCAGGAGTGTGCAGAGGAGTTTACTCCTGGCGCTCAGATGACCTTGGATTATTATGTGGATGATGATGGCAATGCAAAGGAGAATCATTTCCTGGTAATGTCTGATTTCGTTACCTTTGAATAATCGAATAATGTGATGGTATCTGGGGTTCTGCCAACAGGAGTCTTTGAGACATCAGTTGGCAGAATTTTCTGTATCAGAGTATGTCTGGTGGAACGCGTTTTCAGGCATACTTTGAGAAAGGGTCGGCAATATTATACGATTGCCTCGCAGATATGGGGTGGGGCATGGACAAGCAGTGATGAAATATGTGTAGAAAGAGGTTGGTGACTTGGAGAGAACAAAGGAAACCTATGTCTTGAAGATGGACAACATCGCCAAGGAATATTATGGCAACCGGGTGCTCAAGGGGGTAAAGCTCCACATTCGTCCTGGTGAGATTCACGCGCTGATGGGGGAAAACGGCGCCGGGAAATCTACGCTGATGAATATTTTGTTTGGGATGCCTGTCATCCACAGTACTGGCGGATTTGAAGGGACAGTAGAAGTAAATGGAGAGCCAGTACAGATTGACACCCCCTTAAAGGCGATGGAGCTAGGGATTGGAATGGTACACCAGGAGTTTATGTTGATTCCTGGATTTTCGGTGACGGAGAATATTAAAGTAGGACGTGAGATCAGCACGCCGAATCTGGTCAGTCGTGTGTTTGGGCGTTCGATGGAATCGCTGGATTTGAAGCAAATGCGGCGGGATGCGCAAAAAGCGCTCAAAACCATCGGACTGCAAATTGAGGAATATGTAAAAGTTGCGGGACTTCCGGTAGGATATATGCAATTTATAGAGATTGCCAGGGAGCTAGACAAGACGGGAATCCGTATTCTGGTATTTGATGAGCCGACAGCGGTGTTGACCGAGTCGGAAGCCGAGCGCCTACTGGAGGCGATGCGGGTGATTTCTTCTCAGGGGATTGCGATTATTTTCATCACTCATCGTCTGGATGAGGTGATGGCGGTGGCAGATTCGATGACGATTCTGCGGGACGGCGAATTTGTGGCCAGGAAAGAAATCAAAGATACGAATGTGGTAGAGATTGCAGAGCTTATGATCGGGCGGAAGATGGAGAAGTTGGTGGATGACGGGGTGCCGGACAGCCGCACGATTCGCGACGATGAGATCGCCATAAGTTTGAGAAATTATAAAGTAAATATGCCGGGGGAGAAGGTCAAAGGAATCGATCTGGATATCCGTAAGGGAGAGATCTTTGGCATTGGTGGCCTGGCTGGTCAGGGAAAGCTGGGGATTCCCAATGGAATCATGGGGCTTTATGAGGCAGAAGGCGAAGTAAAGATCCAGGGGCAGACTCTGAATCTGAGCAAGTTGGGAGATGCTCTGGATCACAAGGTGGCGTTTGTGTCTGAGGATCGACGGGGCGTGGGTCTTTTGCTGGATGAGAGTATTGAGCAGAATATTATCTTTTCTGCTATGCAGACAAATGGCAAATTCTTAAAAAAGGTTGCCTGGATGAAGCTTTATGATGCGGCGGCGGCTCATGCTCATGCGGAGGAGATGGTAAAGACACTGGATATCCGCTGTACGGGGATTCGTCAGCCGGCAGGGGCGCTTTCTGGTGGCAATCAGCAGAAGGTATGTCTGGCAAGGGCGCTGACGTTGGAACCTGAAGTGCTGTTTGTATCAGAACCCACTCGTGGTATTGATATCGGGGCCAAGAAACTAGTGCTGGAATATTTGGCGAAGCTGAACCGGGAGTTGGGGATGACAGTAGTAATTGTTTCGTCAGAGCTGATGGAATTGCGTTCCATTTCTGATCGGATTGCGATTATTTCTGATGGCAGACTGGCATGTATTTTGAAACCGGATGATTCGGATGCAGATTTCGGACTTGCCATGTCCGGTGCCTGGAAAGGAGGACAGGGAGATGAAAACTAAACGTTTGATAGATAGGTTTAATCTAATTCAACCTTTGGTGGCTAAATTTGGATTGCCTCGCGTAATTATTGTATCATTCTTCTTGTTTTTGGTAGCGGGAGCCGGTTTTTTTCATATGAATCTGATGCAATTATTGAGCGATTGCCTCAGGAGATGGGGGATGTTCGGAATTCTAGCACTGGCGATGGTGCCAGCTGTGCAGTGCGGGATTGGGTTGAATTTCGGTATCTCTATGGGTATTGTTGGCGGCCTTCTGGGGGGGTTGATTGTGATCCAGCTTCAGGTGGCAAAGAATCCGTCTTTGGTAGCGATTCATCCGCTATTTGCCATGTGGGTGGCAGTCATGCTGGCGATTTTGATTGGTGTGGTGTTGGCTACGGGAATCGGTTATCTGTATGGCCTGCTGCTGAATCGGGTGAAGGGTTCGGAGATGACGGTCACTACCTATGTTGGTTTTTCGATTATTGCGTTTATGAATATGATGTGGATGTTGCTTCCGTTCAGCGATGGTGAGTTGATCTGGCCCAATGCGGGAAAAGGACTTCGTAATACAATTTCTTTGGCGTCCTCTTTCAGCAATGTCATGAACAAAACGCTGGCATTTAGCATTGGAGATTTGACAATTCCTACCGGTCTTCTGCTGTTTTTCTTTTTCATGTGTTTTTTGGTGTGGCTGTTTATGCACTCGAAAACAGGGATTGCTATGAGCGCGGCAGGAGCCAATCCAATGTTTGCGAAGGCAGCAGGGATCAATGTTAATAAGATGCGTCTGATTGGAACCACTCTGTCTACGGTGTTGGCAGCGGTGGGTATCCTGGTGTATGCGCAGGGATTTGGTTTTATGCAGCTCTATAATGGTCCGATGATGATGGGCTTTACCTCTGTGGCGGCCGTACTGATTGGCGGAGCCAGCCCGAAACGGGCACGAATTCCGCATGTGTTGATTGGAACTTTTCTATTCCAGGGCATTCTGGCATTAGGGCTGCCGGTGGCAAATCAGTTCATTCCGGAGAGCAACCTGTCCGAGGTCGCGCGTCTGATTATTTCTAATGGTATTATCATATACGCGCTCAGTCAGGTGAAAGGAGGCAGCGGACGTGAATAAAAAAGTATCGGATTTTTTGCTTCAAAATATGGTGGTAATTCTGTTTTTGATTCTCTGCGTGCTGGCGACCTATTTTTCTAAGCAGCCACTGACTTTTGTGGCTTCGGAACTGTTTACCCGGATTGCCCGGAATTCCTTTATTGTATTGTCTCTGATTATTCCGGTTATCGCGGGTATGGGACTGAATTTTGGTATTGTAATCGGTGCAATGGCGGCGCAGCTGGCGATTTTTTTGACTACTTACTGGGGATTTACCGGTATTTCCGGTTTTCTGTTTACGGTGGCACTAGCGACTCCTTTTGCGGTGTTTTTCGGATTTCTGGTAGGAAAATTGTTCAATTATATGAAGGGCAATGAGATGATCGGCGGTCTGGTGCTGGGGTATTTTGCAGATGGTATCTATCAGCTGGTATTCCTGTTTATCTTTGGCGGTGTGATCAAGATGAACAATTCGACATTGATGATTCCTACAGGGATCGGCGTCAAGAATACCATCGACTTGAAGGATACCGTAAAATATGCTCTGGATACGGTGCCAATGTTGACCATCGTGGAATTGGGATTCTATCTGGTGATGATATGGATGGCAGGTTCTGCTATCTTTAAGCTGGTAAAAAAGCAGGAGATGGACTGGAAGTCTACGGTGATGAAAGTGGCGGCGGCAGTGGCGGTTTATGCTCTGACCTATATCAAGCCGGTGGAGCAGTTTCTGGCGGCGGATCGCCTACTTCTTCTGTCTGCAGTGGAGCTGGGATGCTTGGTTACTGTACTTTGGCAGGCATATGGTTTTGTGAAGTGGAAGCTACAGACCAAAAGAGGCGATGACATGGGGGCCAATTCTTTTAAACCATTGAAAGCTGGAGTTAATGTGGTGCTGGCAGCAGTGGTTTATGCATTGACTTATGTGCCAAAGCTTTATAATGTATTGATTGTAGTGCGCTTGCCGGTGATGACTTATCTCTGTATTGGAGCGCTTTGCTGCTTTAATAACATTTTGATGAGGACTCGTCTGGGACAAAATATGAGGACTGTGGGACAGAGCCGTACTGTGGCTAATGCAGCGGGTATCAATGTGGATAAGACTCGTATCATTGCGATGATCTTTTCTACCGTACTGGCAAGCTGGGGACAGTTGATCTTTTTGCAGAATGTGGGAACGATTTCCACTTATGGCGCTCATACTCAGGTTGGACAGTTTGCGATTGCGGCATTGCTCGTGGGCGGTGCTTCTGTGCAGAAGGCGACGAATAAGCAGGCGATTTTGGGAATTGTGCTATTCCATACCTTGTTTATCGTGTCGCCGTTAGCAGGTAAGGAGCTGTTTGGCGATCCGGTTATTGGCGAGTATTTCCGGGTGTTTGTGTCCTATGGCGTGATTGCGCTGGCATTGGCAATGCATGCGTGGAAGAAGCCGGAGAAGCCGAAGGCAGAGACCGTCAGACAAGGAGAGGCAAAGGCAGCGTAATAGAAATTTTGCGGGAGATCACAAAAAAGGATGGGAGACCCTTAGGGCTGCTGTCCTTTTTTGTAGTTTGAGAGATATCTACGCAGCTTGCTCTTGCATAACCGATAAAGAGAGGTTAAAATAAAGAAAAGGTAGCCAATATAAAAATATTTAAGAAAGAGAAGGGATTGAACAATGAAAGATGTAAATTGTGCGTATTGCATGCAGGGAGAGCTGGTAGCGAAGTTTGCTTATCCGATTTGTAAGATGAATACCGGATTTTTGTATGTGTTTAAAGAGCAGAGTCATCCGGGGCGTTTGATTTTGGCTCATGACAAGCATATCAGTGAAATGATTGAGCTGACGGATGAGGAGCGGAACGCATTTTTTGCAGATGTGGCGAAAGCGGCGAGGGCGATTCATAAGGTATATCAGCCAAATAAGGTGAATTACGGCGCTTATGGAGATACTGGTTGTCATTTGCATATGCATTTGGTGCCTAAGTATGAGGGCGGAGCCGAGTGGGGAGGAGTATTTGAGATGAATCCGGGCAAGGTGTTGCTGACAGATGTAGAGTATGAGGAGATTGCGGAGAAAATCCGGCAGGCGTTGTAAGATGGCAGCGGGACGATAAGGGAGATATGGGTTTTCATGAAGTTTATAGATTTGAAATGCCCAAACTGTGGTGGAAGACTGCTGCCAGTGGCGGGAAATACTAAGATTGTCGCTGAACAAGACGGAGACAATCAGTATGGAATCATTGGCAGGACTTTCTCAATTGACCGCGCTGGAGTTGACGGGCAATCATTCCCTTAAAGACTATGATTTTATTCCAACGTTGACGGGATTGCACTCATTGATACTGGATAAGTCAACCTCACAGCCAGATCCGGATTTGTCAGTACTCAGCCAGCTGGAATCTCTGGATATTAGCGGACTGATGTCAGTCGCGCCCTTGGGACGATTAACAAATCTTAAAAGTTTATCGATTCACGGTTGTAATATTGACGAGATTCAGGCGCTTTCCTCCCTGACGAATTTGGAACGGTTGGCCTGCTATTCTGCGTGGACATATGCAGTGCCACTTCAGAACGTCAGCTTTCTGGATGGGATGACAAATTTAAAATATTTAGATCTGTGTGGTGTCAGCGAGGAAAATAGCTGGAGCGGATATGGCCGGAAGATGGAGATATTCGGGGACATTTCCCATGCGCTGAATCATGTCGGATTAGAGGAATTATATCTCAATGAGAGTATGTTTGGGATTGATTTTGATTGTTTGCAGGAAAATATTTCTCTGAAAAAGTTGTATTTGAAGGAGGTTGATCTGAAACAAAATTTTTATGTCGAGGTCTACTCGGGGATGAGAAATGTCTGGTATGATGATATGTCTCTTGACGAATATACGGATTTTTTGAAAAATTATCCGAATTTGGAGGAGCTTTTTCTGGACGGAAATCAGTTGACAAATATTGAGTTTGTATCAGCGCTGAAAAAATTGACTCATCTGGGATTAAGCAATAATTATGTGACGGATTTAACTCCGCTAAACCAGGCGGAGAGCCTTTGCTATCTGGATATCCGCCAGAATCCGATCCAACGGATGCCGGAGTCAGGCGAGGAGATTGAGATAGTAAGATAGCAATCAGAAGGAGGAATGGGGATGGAAGAGAACAGAGCGGGTACAGGGGAGGAAACCAGGATTGCTGTTGTAGGAATCATTGTGGAAAAATTGAACGCGGCGGCGTCAGTCAATGAAATTCTTCACCAGTACAGCCAGTATATCATTGGACGTATGGGGCTTCCCTATCGGGAGAAACAGGTGAATATTATCAGTGTGGTATTGGATGCACCGCCAGATGTGATCAGTGCCATCTCTGGAAAGTTGGGACGACTGCCTGGAGTCAGCTCTAAAGCCTTGTATTCTAAGCAACAATAAGCCAGAAGGATAAATGTTTTAAAGGGCGGCAATAAAGTGAAACAGAGAAACCGGAAACCATTTTTAGGATCCGGTTTCTTTTTCAATGTCATTTAGATAAGGAAACGAGAAATGTAGTCAAGGAAAAGGGGAGAGAACCATTGCCAAAACCGTCTGCTCCTTTTTCCGGTTTCGAGATTAAGAATTCCTAAAACTCCTGACTTTTGCTAAAAACGAAACAAAAATATACAAACTCACTCCGTTCAAACAA
>JAAWNY010000031.1 GCA_022799175.1 Lachnospiraceae bacterium
TTGTCTGAGCGGAGCGAGTTTGTATATTTTCGTTTCGTTTTTAGCAAAAGTCAGGGGCTTTAGGAATTCTTAATCTCGAAACCGGAAAAAGGAGCAGACAGTTTGGCGTTGGTTCTCGCCTCATTTCCTGGCTTATGCTTCTCGTTTCCTTATCTAAATGACATTGGAGAAGCAACTTTGTGACAATTGTCACGAGCAGATGTGATGGCTAGCATCTAGGCGATTCTTGCAAAAGATGGTATCGTAGATATATCACAAGGAAGAATACGCCGGGAGGGGAATATTATGTGGCTTCTGCTTGTATTATGGTTGGTAGCTCCGCTGGTGGAGCTAGTTGTTATTGTGGGATTATGTGTCGAAAATGACAAAAAAAAGAGAAGGCTTCGGGAACTGGAAGAAGAATTGAAAAAATATGGCAGACCAGAACTGGGACAAAGGACTGGAGCGGAAGCGGCGATGCCAGCGGAACCAGTGCCAGCCGTCGAAGAAAATCGCGTGGGACAGTCACAGCAACTCTTGGAACAACCAAACAAACGAATGGCATCCGTAAGGGGAAAGACAGAGAATATAAAAGGCGGCGGCATGGGGATCCTGGCATTGTTGACTGGGGTGGTGTTTGTGGTGCTGGCGGGGTTGATTTTTGCGACTACAGCATGGAAGATTTTATCAAATCCGGCTAAGGTTTATCTGGTATTGGCATTTTCTGTAATGTTTTTTGGCGTCAGTTTTGTGGCGGAGAAGCGGCTGCATATTCATAAGACCGGGAATGCGCTATATATTCTGGGAAGCATTTTTTTGTTTTTGTCTGTGTTAGCGGCAGCTTATTTTCAGTTGCTGGGACCGGAGTATGTGCTGGTGGGACAAAATCGGTGGCGGGTATTGTGGATTGGTAGTTTGCTGACAGTGGTTATGCTGTTTGGAGGAATCGGTCGGTTTCGGGATCGGATCTATACCCAGGTATGTTTTGGGGGAATGACGGTTAGTATGACATTTTGGGCATTGGCTCATGGGCTGAATCAAGGTGGAGAGTGGCTCAGTATGATGATGGGCTATGCCTGGCTTTTGATGTTGGGAAAATGGTTATTGGAAAAACAGGGGACAAAAAAGAATACGCCGATTTTTCATCTGCCGGTAGATGGACAGAGTATCGAATTGGTAAGAGAAGGATTCTCCTGGTTTGCACCGGTACATTTTTGGTTTTTTTCCACCCTGGTTGTCGGTCTGGGAACGGTAAGCGGGATTTTTTTACTTACACCATGGCTTCGCTGGTATCTGGCTTTGGCGTTAGGAGCAGTGCTTTTGGGGATAGTGATGCAGAAAAAGGAAACGGAATGCAAATGGAAAAAGGCGTTTTTCTGTTTAGCGATGATCGGGACGGTTCACTATCTGACAGCCTGGATTGGCTTTGAGATAGCGGGCCGGCAGAAACCGGAGGGGATGGGGGCACTGGTGGTGGCTGGAATGATCGTGGCTCTGGGTTTTCTGGCTGGAAACCGAAGGAAAAGTGGTTGGGATAGCGGAATAGAAGAATGGCTATGCCTGGCATTTTTATCGTGGGATGCGTTTTTACCGGGATTTCAGGTTTTTTTAATAAAAGTATTTGGGGCGAATGATGCATCAAACTTTTTGCGGGAGCATGCGTTCTGGGCATTGGCGGGGGCACTGATTTTAACTGTGACAATGGCAGTGAGGCGAAGAAAATCCGAGCTGGTGCAATGGGCGTTGCCATTTCTTCTATGGTACATGGTTTTTTGGCCGTTGGATCTATGGTTGCGGTGTGAGATTGGGTATGGTCTGGAGAAAAACCAGGCAGAGTTGGCATTGTGTTTGCTGGATCGGGGAATGCCAGGATTTTTACTTTTGTGTGGAATGATTTCCTGGGAATGGAAGCGACAGGAAGGCTATGGCTGGGCAATTCTCATTCTGGGAACCTGGATGGAGATGATTTATTTTTCTGAGACAGAAGTGACATTCCCGTTTTTCCTATTATTGGCAGGATATCTGTTGTCGGAGATACGGACAGAAAAAAGGAAGGAAGACAGAGCATATAAGATGCTCGAAAAGCTTTCTGTGCTTGCGCGAGACAAGGTTGGTTGGAGAAATGTTTTTCAGAAAAAATCGTGGCTCTGCCGATGGGGAACTTTGTATGCCATGATGGGAACGGCTCTTTGGTTGGCTCCGTTTACAATAGATAATCGGATGCTGCGGCTGGTGGGGGCGCTTGGGACTTATGTGGCAGGATTAGTTTTGGAGAGAACGCTGGCAAAAGATCCGCACGTGACAAAAGGCAGATCGGTATTTTGGGATATCTGCGGGAGTTTTTTAGCTGTTTTTATAATATGTGAATGCTATACCAGTTGCTACGATAGTATCTATATCAGCTGGTCTGGCAGCGGGAGTAAAGAATTTTGGAATTTACTGTTTTGCTTGACAGTATTTGTCGGCTTTTATCAGATGTTTTATTTGGGGAAACGGTTCTGGCCACATCTGATCATCAGTATTGCAATGATGCCAATGCCGCTTGTGCTGGCATTATGTTATGACTGGACGGAGAATCAACTGTATTTAACCGTATTGGGATCGTTGCTGTTTACGGGAATTGTAGCCCGCTGTCATGGTCGTATCTGTGAACCGAAGAAAGAGATTTATGGCGGCTGGCGTGTGGACTGGTATCATGTGACGGCAATATTTTTGTTGATTTTGCTGGCGGGAATGAATGAAGAAGGGCATTGGCGGCTGGTTTGTCTGCTCTATTTGAGCATATATATTCTGCAGTTTTCGGCAATCCCGGAGTGGCGGAGGGCAACTTGGTCGGCGGTGGGGTTGTTGTTGGTTCTGGCATATTGGAGTCAACCGTTTTTCGAGTTACCATCACAAATTAAGCTCGAGTTGGAGCTTTTGCCGGTAGCAGGATATTTCTGGTATCTGGGAAAAGTATGGGAGGTAAAGCGGAGGAAAGAGACAAAAGAGAAGGAAAAGATAAAAGAAGAAAAAACAAAGAAAGAGTGGGAACTTTTGCAGACCATGGGATATTTTTTCTGTTTGTTAGTTCTGATGGTTAATGCCTGGCTCTGTGGGGAAGTAGTCCATGCTTTGATTCTGGAAGGAATTTGTCTGACCATATTTGTGTGGGCATTGGTGAGACATTGCCGACATTGGATAGGAATGGCCGGAACTATCCTGATTTTGGTGGCATTGTATATGACGAAGGAATTCTGGCTGAGCATTTCGTGGTGGGTATATCTGTTGGCGGCGGGAATGGGATTGATTGTGTTTGCAGCAGTCAGCGAGAAAAGGAAACGGGAATGAATTCGCTTTGACAAAGGATAAGAATAACGTCTATAATGGAAAAGAGGTGAGGAAAAAGCATGGTTCCTATTCTGCTGATTATCTTATACCTGATCACGATCGGACTTTCGACGTACAATTGTGGCTGGCTTCTTTTGCGGGCGGACAGAAACGGCACAACTGGCGCACTGGCTGCCTGTCAGTTGTTGGTAATATTGTGGTGTGTACCGCAGCTTTTTGCCGGATTTCTTATGACGAAAGAGATGAAATACCTGATTTACGGCATTTCTTATCTGGGAATTAGTTTTATCGGACCGGCCTGGTTGATATTTTCCTTTTTGTATTGCCGGCGCCAGCTTCCGAGATGGTTGCCCGTTTTGTTGTTCGGCTTGTCTGGGTTGCATTATTTGGCGTTTTTGACTAATGAGTATCATCATTGCTTCTATCAGCAATTTGCGGTGGAGAAGGTAGTGTATGGCTGGGTTTTTTATGAGCATATGGGATATACCTATCTGTGCGTGCTGTGCGGACTGGCGGTGGTGCTGCGAGAATTTCACAAAAAACGGGTGGCGGCGGTACATTTGGTAGTGATTCTTTTATCAGCGACAGTTCCTTTGGCGTTCAATCTTCTGTATTTGTCGGGATGGTTGGCAGTATCCTTCGATTTGACGCCGTCGGCGTTTGCTCTTTCTAGCTTTTTGATGTTGCTGGCAGTTTTGCGCTATGATTTTCTGGATGTGAATGCGTTGGCATTCGGACAGATTTTTTCTTCGATTACCGAAGGGGTGGCGGTTTATAATAAACGGGGAAATGTAGTCTACTGTAATGAGGCGGCGGCCTGCTGGCTGGGAATCCAGGCGGGAGATAATTTTGAACAAATCCGGATGTATCTGAGCAGTCAAGGACTGGAAGTGGAGTGCGGGCAGGAATTGCTGACAGAGGAGGCGGAGTTTGTTCCGGAGACGAAAGAACGGGTCCGGGTGCGGCAGTATGTCCGGCGTAGCCAGAACGGAGAGCTTACCGCTGGTATTTTTCTTTTGACGGATGTGGGAGAGTATTATGAGCAGCTTAAGCAGAGTCGGGAATTGGCAGTCGCGGCGCAACGATTGGCGATCGAGCAGGAGCGCAATCGAATTGCGCAGGAAGTGCATGACACGACAGGACATACTTTGACGATGATTCAGTCGTTACTGCGGTTAGCAAGAGTGGAGTGGGAACGGACGAATGTGCGGATGGAGAAGGAAACAGGAATGATAGGAGAGTATTTGACGCAGGCGCAAGAGCTGGCAGTGAACGGAATTCGTGAGCTGCGCATTTCCATCAATCGGTTGCGTCAGGAAACCGGATGTGAATTGGTCACACAGGGAATTTGCCAGTTGGCAAAGAGCGTTCGGGAACTGGAGGTAGAGGTGGACATTCAGGGAGAGGATGGTCCTGGTTACTCTCATTTATCCCTGGTGATTTATGATTGCTTTCGGGAGGCAATTACTAACTGTCTAAAATATGCCCACGCCACACATATGGATGTGATTGTAAAATTTGAGACAAGCAGTCTTCGTTTGTATATCTTTGATGATGGTCTCGGCTGTGGGGAGATAGTGGAAAGCAATGGAATCCGTGGGATTCGAAAACGGGTGGAGCAGGCCGGGGGGCAGGTACGAGTTTTGTCTTCGAAAGGAGAAGGTTTTCAGATCTATATCTGGCTGCCGGTAAAAATGGGAGGTCCGGCGAAGTGAGCGGCTTTTTTGTATCGGTTGTGCAGAAATAGAATGGTATAAAGACAATGGTTTGCAGGAAAGGGGAAGTTTATGATTCGTATCGTGATTGCGGATGATATTCAGATTCTGCGACAGGGGCTGGCGGCTATCTTAAGCCAGGATAAGGAGATTATTGTGGTGGGGCTGGCTGCTGATGGGAAGGAAGCCTGGGAATTGTGCGGGACGGAAAGACCAGATGTGGTGTTGATGGACATGCGTATGCCAGAGTATGACGGGAGCTGGGGCATTAGCCGGATCAAAGAGGATTTTCCGGAGGTGAAGATTCTCGTTCTGACGACTTTTGATGATGCGAAAACTGTGGAAGCAGCAGTGGGCAGCGGTGCAGATGGTTATATTTTAAAGGAGATGGAGGATGAGCGGGTCATCCAATCGATCAAGGCCGTCTGCGGCGGGATACGAGTGTTTGGAGACAGTGTATTTGAAGAATTGCGGCGGCAGATGGTATCATCGGCAGAACCGAAGCCGCTGGAGGCAACAGAGGTAGCAAAGCTTACGAAACGAGAACGGGAATTCATGCGGTGTGTGTCACGGGGGATGGATAATAAAGAGATTGCAGCGGAGCTGTTTCTGGCAGAAGGCACCGTGCGCAATGGGATTTCGCGTTTGTTGGAGAAGTTAGGACTGAAAGATCGGACTCAACTGGCCGTGTTTACAGTAAAGAATCGCTTGGACTGAGCGCTGGGGGACAAAATATTCTGTGATTTTTGTGCTGTAAAATTTTCTTTACACAAAATTTGTTTTAACCGAAGCGACTTTTGGTGCTCTGGATTTTTTAGGATGTTTTTCAACCGTTCCTATATTGACGGGATTGGGGGCACGTGGTATTATGACACAGGAGTTGCTGCTTTTTGCGGTGAAGTTGTGGAATTTGTGAAAGCAAAAAGTAGAACTGTACCAGTATTCAGAAATCGTGTTTTCCGGGGGGGCTCTTTTAGGAATCTCTTCGTATTTAGAAGTTGTGGGTACAGCGACTATGACCGGAAGGAGATCGAGATGGAGGGCAGGTTTATGGATGATTCAAAGGGAGGTTTTGTACAGGCCAGCGAATGGGTGCCAGTCGTTGGGAGCCGTGAGCAGCACAGCAGCATGAAAAGTGTCCAAAATCTGGAGGTCGTCATCAATGAAGGACTTCGCGTCGCCCTATTGGAGGAGACGCCGGATCAGTCGTTGGAGGTGTTGTTGGAGCATTTGGGAAAAGCACTGAATGGAGATCGCACTTATATCTTTGAGCAGAACGATTCTGGCGGCGATGACAACACCTATGAATGGGTGGCCGACGGGGTAGCGCCAGAAAAGGAGAACCTTCAAAATGTTCCCTCAGAAGTGTGCGACAGCTGGTATCGGAATTTCCGCATTGGCAAACATATCATCATTGGGAGCTTGGAAGAGATTCGGGAGGTTGAACCTCTTCAATATGAGAATCTAAAGCGGCAGAATATCCATTCTCTTGTTGTGGTTCCCCTTTATGATGGAAAAAGGATTATTGGATTTTATGGCGTGGACAATCCGCCTGTAAAGTCATTGGAATATGCATCGAATATGCTCCAGACAGCGGCGTATTTTATTGTATCCTCTCTGAAGCGGCGCAATCTGGTCCGTGAGCTTCAAAAGCGCAGTTATAATGTTCTACATGCTCTCAGTGTGGACTATCTGGGGATTTATCGGGTAGATTTCAATACGGATAAATGTGAGATATACCGGGACAGCGAACAGATGGGGATGGATTGGTCGGGCAATTTTGAGGACGGCTATCAGAAAGCTATGGAACGGTACATTTCCTGGTATGTGGTTCCTCGGGATCAGGAACGGCTTCGTGCTGTGACGAAAAAAGAATATGTGCTCGCTCAGTTCAGGCAAAAGAAAAAGTTCTCTGTCCGATACCAGGTGAAAAACAGTTCCTCTGGATTGAAACATCTGGAGATTCATTTTTCTGCTACGGAGAAAACAGAGGAAAAGCACTGTGCGATTTTTGCTTTGCGGGATGTCAATGCCGTGGTGGAGCAAGAAGAGAAATACAAGTTGGAGGCAAGACAGAGTCTGGAGGATATTCTAGAGGGGGCCAGAACGGGTATTTGGACGATCGAACTAGAAGAAGGCTGTCAGCCGAGAATGTATGCCGATCGAACCATGCGGATTCTTCTTGGAGTATCGGATGAGATCGAGCCGGAAGAGTGCTATCGACATTGGTTCCAAAACATTGAACCGGATTATGTGGAAATGGTGCAGGGAGCGGTACAGGAAATATTGGAAACCGGGCGTTCTGAGGTGATTTATCCCTGGAATCATCCAAATCTTGGAAAAATTTATGTTCGTTGCGGCGGCGTGCCGGACAAATCATTTAAAAAATCAGGTGCTTGTCTGAACGGATACCATCAGGACATCACGGAAACAATGGTGGCGAGGAAGAAACAGGATCAGGCCATTATGGAGCTGTTGGAGAAGGTTAGGCGGGCCAATTCAGCAAAGAGTGAATTTCTTTCCCATATGTCGCATGATCTGCGCACCCCTATCAACGGGATTTTGGGAATGCTATCTATCATGGAAAAAAGTCAGGATGACCAGGAAAGGCAGCGAGAGTGTCAGAAGAAAATTTGTGTGTCAACGGAGCATCTGTTGTCGCTGGTTAACGACGTCCTTCAAGTCAGCAAGTTGGATAGCGGAAGACCGACGGTCGTAGAGGAGCCGTTTGATCTTCACGATATCTTAGAAAACTGCATTACGATCTTATCCGCTCAAGCGGAGGCAGCGGGAATCCAGCTAGTGTTGGAGGAGGTCGACTTACAGCATACAAGACTGATTGGAAATCCGCTTCATTTGAAGAAAATTTTAATGAATATTATCGATAATGCTTTCAAATATAACCGGCCCCATGGTTCTGTATTTGTTCAGGTAAAGGAGATCGCCTGCCAGGGAGGGATTGCAAACTACCAGTTTGTGATTGAGGATACTGGAATTGGCATCGGGGAGGAATTCAAAAAGCACATTTTTGAGCCGTTTACGCAGGAACATCAAGGAGCAAGAACCCATTATAATGGAGCTGGTCTTGGCATGTCGATTGTTAAGAAATTAGTAGACCAGCTGAAGGGAACCATAGAGGTGGACAGTCAGATTGGCAAGGGAAGTGTGTTTCAGATCACGTTGCCTCTGCAAATCGATGGGAGGTGGAGTGCGCCGTCTGTGGATGAGCAGCGGAATGTGCAGGAAAATATTACCGGCATGTGTGTCCTTTTGGTGGAGGATAATGAGATCAACTGTGAGATCGTAGAGTTCATGCTTAAGGAGGCGGGGGCAAAGGTGGTGACTGCGAATGATGGAAAAGTTGCTGTGGATGCGTTTGTAGCATCTGCCCCAGGAACGTTTGATTGCGTGCTTATGGATTTGATGATGCCGGTTATGAGCGGATATGAGGCGGCTCGTGTGATTCGCGATTTGGATCGGCCAGATGCAAAGGTTGTGCCCATCATAGCATTGTCGGCTAATGCATTTGAAGAGGACATCGTAATGGCAAAGGATGCTGGCATGAATGAGCATTTGGCGAAACCGGTGGATATCAGAAAAATGTTTAAGGTTATGAGACGGTTGAGCAGCCGATAAAAGGAAACGTTTGAAAGAGTTATGATGATATTTCTGAGCAGGAATTTAATCTCGGGAATTTTGCTTATATAAAACAAAAGGCTCTGCCATGAAAAATCTTATCGTTTCGATTGCTGCATAGATTAAAAATTTTTCAAAAAGGCGCAGATTGCTGTTGCTTTTTAAGAGTGGTTGCTGTAAAATACATAATGTGAAATTTTGGACGAAAACAGGCGCAAAATAGGGTCCGCTTTTTGTAAATAGAAATTGACAGGTTATGCTTTACTGCAATATACATAATAATAGACAGACGAAGTCTGTCCTTTTTGCTGCCTTTTATGGCAAATCTAGTTTTCATGGACGCATTGTACCTGCGATTTTTGGTAGGTGTGACGTGTCCTTTTGCTTTGCGCCTGAAACAAAGCTCAAAGAATGGAGATAGAAAAAGTATGAAAACCATGGCTTTGCCGCGTTCTTTAAAAATTAGCATAGCAGTGATAATTTGCTTGAATATTTTCGTTTTTTTGTTTTTAGGTATGTCCATTAACAAAATGAGTGAAAAGACGATTGAGCGTATCGGAACTACTTATATGGACAGAATGAATGACCAAGTGTCTTTACATTTTGAGACGATTATTGCACTTCGCCTGACTATGGTGGAATCCATAGCGCACATTGCAACCGATGAGAAAAATTCCAGTTATGGCTCAAAAGAGGAAATTGAATATGGCGCAAGAGCAAGGCATTTTTTATGTGCTGCCTTATATTCCCCAGATGGCAAAATGGAAACAATTTTTGGCGATTCTGTGGAGCCAAACAATGCGGAATCATTTTTGGACAGTTTGAAAAAGGGGGAACGTAAAATAGCGTCGGCTACTGACAGCAGTGGAAACGATATAATTTTGTTCGGTGTTCCCTGTGAATACCCTATGTCTGATGGAAGTAACAGTGTTGCTATTGTTGCAGGGCTTTCTTCCAAATATATGGGCGAGGTGCTTTTTCTTGATACAGATAATCCTTTGATTTATTCCTTTGTCATACGCAAAGACGGCAGTTACGTTATTCGCGATCAGGGAGGTGTAAATGAAAATTATTTTGATCGGCTTTATCGTATCTTTGACGGCCAGAATGAGGAAGCAGATTTCTATATTGGGCAACTGACGGCGGCAATGAACGCAAATGAAGATTATTCCGTTATTCTAAAAAGCAGCGAATCGCGTCGCCATCTGTATTGTACCAGTTTGCCCAATTGCGAATGGTATTTAGTGACGGTTCTTCCTTTTTCTGAATTAGATAATATAATTTCAGGTATGGGCAGTTATTGGCTTATCATCGTTTATGTGGCTTCTTTTACTGTAATTATCATGCTTTTGTATATATTCTTTCAGTATTTAAGAGTATTCAAAAAACAAGTATCCGAATTAAAATGTATGAACACAGAACTGGAAGCAGCGTGTAAAGCTGCTGAAAAGGCGCAGAGAGAAGCGGAATACGCCAACGCAGCAAAACAGGAATTTCTGTCTAGCATGAGCCATGACATACGCACTCCCATGAATGCCATAATTGGTATGACATCAATAGCCATAGCCAATGTACATAATCAAGAACAGGTCCAGGAGTACCTGCGTAAAATCACATTATCCAGTAAGCATTTGCTGGGGCTTATCAATGATGTACTAGATATGTCTAAGATTGAAAGCGGAAAAATGACGATGAATATTGCTCCGGCTTCGTTAAGAACGGTTATGGATAGCATTGTAAACATCGTACAACCGCAGGTTAAGGAAAAAAATCAGCAGTTCAACGCAGTCGTCTATGAGATTCTTGCAGAAAATGTATATTGTGACAGTGTGCGGATTAATCAAGTTTTGATTAATTTATTGGGGAACGCGGTTAAATTTACGCCGGATAACGGCATTGTTCAAGTATCTCTATATCAGGAGGCGCTGCCTGAAGATACTTCTTGCGTCCGTACACATTTCATAGTAAAAGATACGGGGATTGGTATGTCCAAGGAATACCAAAAGAAAATATTTGATTCCTTTAGCAGAGAGGACAATGCCCGTGTGCAGAAAACAGAAGGTTCTGGGCTGGGAATGGCAATTACCAAATATATAGTAGACGCTATGGGCGGTGCCATTTCTGTCAAAAGCGAGCAGGGTAAGGGAAGCGAATTCCATGTTGTTCTTGATTTGGTAAAAGCAAAAGACGAAGAGATCGATATGGCGCTTCCTGACTGGAATATGCTTGTAGTTGATGAGGATGAGCGGTTATGTATAAACGTGGTTAATTCCTTAAAGTCGATCGGTATCCGTTCGGAATGGTGTCTGAGTGCGGAACGTGCGATGGCAATGATAGAAGAACACCATCATCAGAATAACGATTATCAGATCGTTCTTTTGGATTGGAAACTGCCAGACAGGAATGGGATTGAGGTGGCAAGAGCAATCCGTTTGAAATACCAAAAAGATAGTCCGATCTTACTAATCTCGACTAGTGATCGGAGTGAGATTGAAGAGAAAGCCAGAAAAGCAGGGATTTCTGGATTTATTTCCAAGCCCGTGTTCAAGTCTTCTTTGTTCTGTGCTCTGAAAGTATTTGCTGGTACTCCTGGCGAAAAAGTTACAGAAGCCAGAGAAGAGATCGATGGACAGCTTAGAGGAAAACATATTTTATTGGCGGAAGATAACGAGCTTAACTGGGAAGTGGCCAGGGAGTTGCTTTCTAGCCTTGAAATGGAATTGGATTGGGTTGAAAACGGACAAATTTGTCTTACCAAATTCGAACAATCTCCTGTTGGATATTATGATGCGATTATCATGGATGTACGGATGCCGGTATTAGACGGCTATGAGGCTACCCGGGCTATCCGAGAGCTGGAACGTGTAGATGCAGATATTCCAATTATTGCTATGACGGCCGATGCTTTTTCGGAAGATATTCAAAAGTGCTTAGAATGTGGTATGAATGATCATTTGGCTAAACCGATTGAAATTGAGGTCGTCGCTCAAAAATTAAAAAAATATCTAAAATAAGGGATATTTGTAGAAAATGAAAAAAATGAAGCATGAAAGGCAGGGAACTACTTTTCATGCTTTATTTTTATATATTGGTTGGTTTGTCTGCGGGTGATATATCTTCGGCATAGTTAGAATGGTTGTTCATCAATTTTGATAGTGTTGGGGGATGGCATGGTTCCATTACCATTTGCCTTGTTTTTTCTAGAACTAAGTTCATAAGCTATACCGGTTTATTTGGCTAAGATTTTAGTGTCACAGGGACAGGGAAAACAAAAATGACTGGTTATAAGAGCAATGTCATTGAGACAAGTAGTGGTAAAAGGTACGCCAAGGAAGAGGGGAGAGAAGTAACAGGAAATCATCTGTTCCTTTTTTCCGGTTTCGAGATTAAGAGTTCCTAAAATCCCTGACTTTTGCTAAAAACGAAACAAAAATATACAAACTCACTCTGTTCAGACAATGTATATTTTCGTTTCAACGCCAAATTCAGGGATTTAAGGACTTCTAAATCTCTGCAAAGTCAAAATATCCACAGATGATTTCCTGTTACTTCTCTCCCCTCTTCCTTGGCTGATTTTCTTGTTTTCTTAATCTAAATGATAGTGGGGTATATGTGAACTTCTACTCATATCTGAAATGTCGGAAAAGTTTGGAGATACAGGCCATTTCGACATATAAGAATTTCAAAAGAGATAATCTAAATTTACCAATAATTTTTGTTGAAAATTATGTCAGATTCGATATAATGGAAAAAGAGATAATAAATCAGCGAACAAAGGAGAATCCATCATGAAGCAGGATATGATTGTTATTCTGGATCTTGGAAGTACGGAGAATACGGTGATTGCCCGGCAGATTCGGGAGCTGGAGGTGTACAGTGAGATTCATCCCCATGATATTACGATGGAGCAGTTGAAAGCACTGCCAAATGTGAAAGGAATCATACTAAACGGAGGAGAGAATCGGGTTGTGGACGGAATGGCAGTGGATGTGGATCCGGCTGTTTATGAACAGGGGATTCCGGTTCTGGCCATTGATCATCCGACAGCAAAGTGCGAGCGAAGACTGGAAGCAATGCCAGAGATGGCAGTATTGAAGGATTTTGTATGTAATGTTTGTCAGGCGCAGGCGAACTGGAATATGAAGAATTTTATCGAGGATCAGGTGGAGTTGATTCGCAATCAAGTAGGTGAAAGAAAAGTGCTATTGGCGCTTTCCGGCGGTGTGGATTCTTCGGTGGTGGCGGCTTTGTTGATTAAGGCGATCGGGCAGCAGCTGATATGTGTCCATGTGAATCATGGTTTGATGCGCAAGAATGAGTCAGAGAGTGTGGTGGAGGTATTTAAGAACCAGCTTCATGCCAATCTCATCTATGTGGATGCGGTGGAGCGTTTCCTGGGCAAACTGGAGGGAGTGTCAGATCCAGAGAAGAAACGTAAAATTATCGGTGGTGAGTTTATCCGTGTCTTTGAGGAGGAAGCTAGAAAACTAGAAGGAATTGATTTTTTGGGACAGGGAACGATCTATCCAGACATCATTGAGAGTGGCACTAAGACCGCAAAGATGGTCAAATCTCATCACAATGTAGGCGGATTGCCGGAGGACTTAAAGTTTGAATTGGTGGAGCCGCTCAAGCAGTTGTTTAAGGACGAAGTGCGTGCTTGTGGTGTAGAGTTGGGACTTCCGCCCCACATGGTATACCGTCAGCCGTTCCCAGGGCCAGGGCTTGGAGTACGATGCCTGGGAGCGATTACCAGAGACCGTCTGGAAGCTGTGCGAGAGTCAGATGCCATTTTACGGGAGGAATTTGAGAAGGCAGGACTGGATAAGCAGGTATGGCAGTATTTCACGGTGGTACCGGATTTTAAGTCTGTGGGAGTGAAAAATAATGCCAGATGTTTTGATTATATGGTAATTATCCGGGCGATCAATACCATAGATGCTATGAGCGCGACAATTGAAAGAGTGGATTGGGATGTACTGGAGCGGATCACAGAGAGAATTTTAGCTGAAGTAGAGAATGTGTGCCGGGTTTGTTATGATATGAGTCCGAAGCCGCCGGCTACGATTGAGTTTGAATAGTATAATAAAGCCCAGAAGCCTTATAAATCAAAGGTTTCTGGGCTTTGTGCTTGCAAAATGCTTGCAGTTTGAGGAAAATGCAACGAATAAACAAGCGAGGAGCCGATAAGGCTCCTTATTTTTTTGCACTTTGTATGAGCATTTGAGAATCAACCATTCGGAGTTCCAATTCTTGCTCAATTTCATCAGCACGGTTAAGTAAAAATGCTTTTGTTGTTTCATCTGGAGAAAATTGAGCTTCATCTCTTAAATGGTCGATGATAACTTTACTGTCTGCCCATTCCTTTAGAAAATGTTTTAATACAGGAGAATCAAAAGATATGGTCAGAGTATTTAGGTCAAATTTTCCATCAGCATCTTTGTTACCATGAAACTGAACTTTGCCAACTTTGGAGATAGCAAATAGATAAGGTGCAACTTCTCCAATGGTTTCTAAATGAATGTCTTGAAAAGAGGTGATACTAATATGTAAGGCATCAGCAATGCGTTGTAAAGGTTCTTGTTTGGGATTTCTATTACCTGTTTCGTATTTTTTTAGTGTACCCAGAGGAATACCAGAAAAATCCGCAAGTTGTTGTTGAGTTAACCCACGGAGTTCTCTATAATATCTGATTTTTTCACTGACATTCATAATAATATCTCCAATCATATTTCTTTTATTCTAATACATTGTACATACATTGTCAAGAACAAAATGAGAACTAAAACACAATAAAGATTGACAAAAAGTATTACATGAAATAATATAAATACAATGGGGGACAAAATGGTTGCCAAATAACAAAAAAGAGAACAAAATGGAGGCTGTGAATAATGAGTACATTAAAAAGTGAACAGCTTTTTGTGAGAGTAGAAACGGTGATGCATGATTTACAGATTTATGTTTGCCGTCACGTTAAGCATTTTGAAAATGCCCTATGCACTGCTGATCGGAACCCTGATCGCCTTTACTGCATTGATCCCAATCTTTGGCGCGTTTATCGGATACGCATTGGGCTGTTTTCTGATTTTTATGGTAAGTCCGAAACAGGCAATGCTGTTTATCCTTGTATTTCTGCTGCTTCAGCAGATTGAAGGGAATCTGATCTATCCACATGTGGTCGGAGGTTCCGTCCATCTGGGTCCTTGCTGCAGTTACCATTGGCGGAAATCTTATGGGAATTGCGGGGATGCTCATCTTTATTCCGCTTGTCTCCGTTTGTTATACTGTTTTCAGGGAAGTTGTGTATCTGCGTCTGAAGGAAAAGCATATAAAACGGGTGACAACGACAGCGGTGGAAGAATATACCGCGCAGGAATGGATGGCTGCGGAAAAGAAATTGCAGGAAGGAGCGGCGAAATGACAAACGAAATGGAATCCCACAAGAAAAAAGCAACATACTATATTTTGGACACCTGTACCCACTGCGGGCGATGCGCTCAGAAATGCCAACTTCATGCGCTGGTGCCGCGTCAGGGACATTACCGGATCGATTTACGCTTTTGCGATGGCTGCGGAATCTGTTATGAGATATGTCCGATCGGGGCGGTGGCCAAGGGAAGCGAAGCGGATCAGTAGTGAGAAAATGAACGGAAGCAGGGCTGGAAGTTAGCAGAAAAAGCAAACTGGAATTCTTTGCGGTTACAGGACTTACGGCCACAGCCGGGATCGGAACCAATCTGTATCTGGCGAAGCTTGCGGACAATGGCATGTATACGATGAGAGATGTGGCGCGCGGTTCTATTGGAAAGCCAGGTGCTTATCACAATGAAGAACTGTTATACCGGTTGTTCGGAATCAATGCCGAGCTTTTGATCGATCTTGCCTGGGGCTATGAGCCCTGCCGCATGGAACACATCAAGGCATACCAGCCGGAAAACAACAGTGTCGGTTCCGGACAGGTGCTGCACTGTCCTTACACGGCAGCAGATGCCCGCCTGGTGGTGAAGGAGATGACACGGCAGACGGAGCGGAAACAGGAACTGGACGAGTACGAGAAAGCCGCGCTGGATGAGCAGCTGCATGAACTGGATGTGCAGCTGCGGAGTGAAATACTGTCAGGCACACAGTCAGCAGAACCGCAGGCAGCATGTGCACAAACAGCAGGCGCAGAACCACAACCACGGGTCATCATCACCTATTTCGTCCAGGACGACTACAAAGAAGGTGGTGCCGGTGGATGATATACTGAAACTGGATATCCATGTGAATTTCCATTCCCGGATATGATAAGATAATCAAATATGGGAAAGTGGATTGGGACCGGAAAATAAAACCTCACAATTTCAAAGCCTTTCTTTTGGGAACATTTGTAAAGTTTATTTGTTACAATGAACTTAAAAGAAAACCCAAAGAGAGGATGAGGATCATGAAAAAGGAACTGTTGAAAATCATGAAGGAAAGACGCTCTGTGCGCAGTTATAAAAAGGATCTTATGATCCCGGAAGATGTATTGCAGGAGATTCTGGAGACTGCAACTTATGCACCGACAGGCGGCGGTAGACAGTCACCGGTCATCATTGCAGTTACAGATAAAACCATGCGGGATCACATTGCGCATCTGAACGCGAAGATCATGGGAGATGAGAATGCAGATCCGTTCTATGGAGCACCGGCTATTGCGTTGGTTCTGGCAGATGGCAGCAAGAGCACTTGGGTGGAAGATGGTACAAACGTACTTTGCTATCTGATGCTGGCAGCAAAAGCGTGTGATGTTTCCAGTGTATGGGTACACAGGGAAAAAGAAATTTTTGACAGTGAAGAAGGAAAGAAGCTTCTGAAACAGTGGAATCTTCCGGAAAACTTAAGAGGTGTCGGTGCAGTGGCACTTGGATACCTGGAAGGCGAGGAGCCGAAAGCAGCTCCCCGCAAAGAAGGTTATATCGTAGAAGTACGTTAAAACCGGACCTTAAATTTATAAAGATAGACAGCGGCCTCCAGCAGGAAATGATCATTCCTGTTATGGAGGTCTTTTTTTGTAATTTCCTGGATACTCTTGATGCGGTACGCAATGGTATTGTAATGCGTAAACATTTCTTCTGAGATTCTTTTTACATTTCCGGCATATTCAAAATAATAATCCAGAGTCTTTAAGAGATCTGTGTGTTTCTGGTGATCGGTTTCAATCAGCGGACCAAGCAGTTCCTGGACGAATAGGCTGGTTTCTTTTTCTGGGTCCGCAGCGTACAAAAGACGTAACAGACCGAGATTTTCAAAATCAAGAACAGTCTGTTGGTTCAGCAGCGCAGTGCGCAGTGCGGTGCGGGCTTCAGTATCGCTCTGGACGATTCCGCGGATACCCGGGTGAGGGCGGCCACAGCCGGCAGAAATATGAAGATCCGGATATTCCTGGGCAAGTGATGTGATCAGCTTTGGAATATGGTGTAATAAATGTTCCAGATCAGAACTGGATGCAGGGGCGTTCAGCAGGATCAGGTAATCATCGGAAGTAGGGACAATCCGTACGTCCAGTCCCAACCTTGAAAAAACAGAACGGATATTGCCCATAAGGAGTGTGTGCTGAAAATCTTTTTTATATTGATTTTTTTCATCCTGAATCTGTGTTTTTAAACGCAGGATTAGGTGGTTGTCAGCGAGTGTGAGCTTAAATTCATCGGCGCGGTTTTGTTCAAGCTGATGGTCTACGATAGGGTCTGATAGAAGATGGAGTAGAAAACTGGTGAAAAGAGAATCTCCCTGTTCCCGGACACTTTGTTTCCGCGTGATTTCCAGTGGAATGGCGGTGAGAACCTGCGATAAAAGCTCCGGGGGAAGCGCCGGAGACTGGGTCGGGTTGTAGATATAAAGGCAGCCGTAGGAGTGGTCTCCTAATGTCAGATCGTGTGCCTGGGAGCGCTGGATAAGTGTATTGATCATCTGAGATTCGGAGTCTTCCTTAAAATCGTTGCGGTCTTCTTCCTTAAGAAAGATACTGTGGCGGTTGTTGACGCTGTCTACAATCAGGATACTGCCGCCGGTAAGCTGGGAAATCATGAAAGCAATCTCATCTAGATTGGCTCCCTCGGTGATGGTCTGGGTCAGCATCTGGTTTACAGAAAGGGTATTTCGCAAAAGCGCAGTCCGGCGACGGGTCAGTTCGTCGGAAAGTACCCGGGTAATACGGGAAAACTGCATGTCGGGCGGAAGTACAATGAGCGGAAAGCCAGCTTCATTGGCTTGTTGGATCATAATGGGGGGAACAACGTTGTCGAGGTATTGTGAAGGTTTGATGCAGAATGCGGCCATCTGGTTTTGCACTAAAGTAGGAATATAGGCATTCATGGCATCAGGGTCCTGATAGACAGAAAAACAGGTGGATATCATCAGCTCACCCGGGGAAATCCACTGTCCGTAATCAGGGTTGTCGCTTAAGTTAATGCCGGAAACAGTGCGGTTTAACCCACTTTCACCGGCAGCAAGATAGCTGGTCGAAAAAATAGGGAGTTTTAAAAGCTCCTTTACGGTTGGGTAATAGGTTTCTTCAATATAGTAGTTCATCTGGGCTTCCTCCATTCAAAATTGAAACGCTTACCAAAAGTATAAGAATTTTATTGTGAAAAGTCAACATAGAAAATGACAAAATTAGTGATTATAATATAAAACATAACAAAGATAAAAAAACAAAGCAAACAAAAAATATTGTGAAGAGTTCACAAGACGGAGAAGGGAGGAGTGGAAAATGAAGGTGCGGGTTCGGATCTGCAGCCGCTTATACGAAGCACTGTCGGAACAGACACTGGAAGGAACTTTACATTCCTGTTTTCACAGAGCCATGAATATGGCATATGAAAACGGCCTGGTTACCTTTCTTGTAAAAGAAAAGAGCCTTCAGCCTTTTTCACTAAATCTCGACTGGAGAGGCGATTTCCTGTTTATGAAAGAACTGGTACGTTCCAGGGGAACAGAAATGCGGTTAAATCTGCAGGGGCTCTGGATTGGAACTTATCAGGTGTTTGAGTTTGAAACGTTTGAGATTCTGAATCTGAAGAAAAGGCAGAGTGAGATCCTGAATCCGGAAGCAGCCAATTTCATCCGAAGTTTTCTTTCACATCAGGAGGAAAAAGGAATTCATGGGTTAATTGAAGGAAGAACAGAGGATGTGTTTTCCGCTTTTCTTGCATCGAAGATCGAAGCCTTTCGAGAAGCAGTGCAGAATGGGGAACGGGAAACAGCGGTGTATGCGGCAGGGCAGCTGGCTGGAGGAGGGCCGGGCCTGACACCTTCTTCCGATGATTTTCTCTGTGGCTATATAGTAGCGTGGCCAGAGAATTATCCCTGGGAAGGGTTTGCGGAAACAGTCACCGGTGCAGCGGCATCCAGAACAAACGATGTCAGTGGATCTTTGTTGAAACATGCGGGCGAAGGAATGTTTTCAGAGGATGTTCTTGGTCTTCTGGAAGGATTTGCAAACTGCGACGCAGAACAGATTCGCACAGCGCTGAAACGTGTTGCCTGTTTCGGAAGCAGCTCGGGATGTGATTTCCTGACCGGCATGTATTATGGAATTATCGATAGCAATGAGATGGGAGGAAACAGATGTGGTAAAGCTTGAAATCAGAAAAAACACCTATTACGATTCAGTAACCCTGATGATCATCTCGAAAGATGTAAAAAATCTGTCAGGTGTTTCCGAAGCACTGGTAGGCATGGGAACGGATCTGAACCGTGAGATTGCGGGAAATCTTGGCTTAGATGCAGATGGCTTTGAGGAAGTAACCGCAAATGACTTTTTTGTGGCAGCGGATTGTGATGACGAGAACTGCTTCAAAAAAGTAGTGGAAAAGGTAGATGAACTGCTGAACAAGAAAGCAGAAAAAAGCAAGGCAGAGTATTTCCCGCCGACTCTGGATGGAGCCATAAAAGTGGAAAAAAATCTGAACATGGCAGTGATTTCAGTTCCGGGACGTTTTGCGGCAGATGTTGCAAAAGACTGCCTGGATCGTGACATCAACGTTATGCTGTTCAGTGATAATGTCACCATTGAGGAAGAAAAAGCACTGAAAGAGTACGCAGTATCCAAAGAACTCCTGATGATGGGTCCAGATTGCGGAACCGCAGTTATCAATCATGTACCGCTTGCATTTGCAAATGTGATTAAGCCTGGAAAAATCGGTCTTGTGTGTGCATCCGGAACCGGTGCGCAGGAAGTTTCCACTATTATCGACCAGCTTGGTGAAGGTGTTTCCCAGCTCCTCGGAACTGGTGGAAGAGATTTAAAGAGTGAGATTGGCGGAATCATGATGAAGCAGTGCCTGAACGCACTAATTGAAGATCCGAAGACAGAAATTATTGTGCTGGTGTCCAAACCGCCGGCAAAGGATGTGGAGGATCAGATTTTAAAGATTGCTGCTAATGCTGGCAAGCCGGTTGTAGTCTGCTTCATTGGCGGTGACGCAGAGAAAATTAAAAAAGCCGGATTATATGCAGCAGTATCCCTGGAAGATGCAGCGCATAAGGCAGTGGCACTGGCAAAGGGAGAGGCCGTATCGGATTTTGAAGATTTCACCATGGGCCTTGAGAAAGCGGAAGCGCTGGCCGTAGAGGAAAAAGCCGGCATGATCCAGGGGCAGAAATATGTGAGAGGCCTTTATACCGGCGGAACCATTTGCGATGAGGCAATGAAACTTCTGATCGGAAGTATGGGACATATTTATTCCAATATCCCGCTGAAAGCGGAAGATAAACTGGAAAACGCAAGAAATGGAAAGTCACGGGAAAATACTTTCCTGGATTTCGGAGATGATGAGTTTACTGTTGGCCGTCCGCATCCGATGATTGATCCATCCCTGAGAGCAGAGCGTGTGGTCGAGGAGGCAAAGGATCCGGAAACCGCTGTGATCCTGGTAGACTGTGTGATTGGCTATGGTTCCCACGAGGATCCGGCAAAGGATTTATCCGATGCGATTCGGAAGGCAAAGGAACTGGCAGCAAAAGAAGGCCGTTACCTGTCTGTGGTAGCTACTGTATGCGGCACAGAGAGTGATCCGCAGAATCGTACAGCAACATCTCTCCAACTGGCAGGAGCAGGGGCAATTGTACTTCCGTCCAATGCACAGGCAGCGAGATTTGTAGAACTGATCACGAAAAATCTGTAGGGGAGGAGGAAGAACATGAGCAAGGTAAATGAGTTATTTGAGAAAGAATTATGCGTAGTCAATTTCGGTATTGAGTCTTTTTATCAGGACCTGAAAAAGCAGAATGTCAAATCGGTCCATGTTGCGTGGAAACCGGTGGCTGGCGGAGATAAAAAGATTGCCGGTTATTTAAAACAGTTAAAGGATCCGAATCTGGCAGAGAAGATCGCAGCCGCAAACAAGGAGGCACTTGGCAGAATCCTTGCGGCTCAGCCGGCGCTGGTAGGAATGTCAACTGCCGGAGAAGCAATTCCTGGCATGACAAAAACGACGATCCTTCATGCTGGCCCGCCAGTGAAGTGGGAGGACATGTGCGGTCCTATGAAAGGCGCTGTTATGGGCGGCTTGATCTATGAGGGACTGGCAAAGGATATGAAGGAAGCGGAAGAACTGGCCGGAAGCGGAAAGATTACCTTTGATTCCTGCCATCATCACAATGCAGTAGGTCCGATGGCTGGTATTGTTACTTATTCTATGCCGGTATGGCATGTGGTAAACAAAACATTCGGAAATGATGCGTACTGCACTATGAATGAAGGACTTGGAAAGGTACTGCGGTTTGGAGCTTGTGATGAAGAGGTATTTGACCGCCTGAGAAAGATGGAAAAGGTTTATTATCCGGTACTGAAAGAAGCACTGGAAATCCATGGCGAGATCGATATGAAAGTTATGATTGCGCAGGCTCTGCAGATGGGAGACGAGGGGCACAACAGAAATAAGGCTGGCACGTCCTTGTTTATCCGTGAGATTCTTGCGGATGTTTACAAGACCCATTTTCCGCTGGAGCAGCAGCAGGAGGCAATTGCATTTATCAATGGAAATGACCATGCATTTCTGAATCTGTCTATGCCGTCCTGTAAAGCTACGATGGATCCGACTCTGGGAATTCCGTACAGCACCATTGTTTCTACCATGAGCAGAAATGGTGTGGAATTTGGCATCCGGATTTCCGGACTTGGCGCAGACCAGTGGTTTACGGCACCGTCCGAATATATCCGCGGCCTTTATTTCCCGGGATATTCCGAAGCGGACGCAAATCCGGATATCGGAGATAGCTGTATTACAGAAACAACCGGAATTGGCGGATTCTGTATGGCAGCTTCACCAGCTATCGTACAGTTTGTAGGAGGCCAGGTTCAGGATGCGATCAACTACTCTTCTCAGATGTACGAGATTACAGAAGGGGAAGGAAATGCCTATAAAATTCCGGTACTGGACTTCAGAGGCAGCGCAACTGGAATCGACATTGTAAAGGTTTTGGAGACTGGAATCCGTCCGATCATCAATACTGGTATTGCTCACAAGGATTACGGCGTTGGACAGATTGGAGCAGGTCTTGTAAATCCGCCGGAAGGCTGTTTTACAAAAGCCATCGAAGCATGCGCAAAAGCATGGACAAACTAGAAAATAAAAATATTTATATATAAAGGAGGATTTATAATTATGAGTAAGTGGTCTGACATCAAAATCTACGATTTAAGTATTCCGATTGGAATCAGCACTCCGCCGTGGCCAACCTATGAGCCGCTTCAGGTGAAGTATTTCAAGCGTCTGGCACCGAATGGAGCAAACGGACAGCTTGTGACCCATTCTAATCATGTAGGAACCCATCTGGATGGCCCACGTCATTTCGACACCGCAGGAAGAGATATTGCAGCTCTGGAATTAACCAAGCTGTGTGCACCGGGTGTTGTGGTTGATTTGTCTGATATGGCAGAGGATTTCGGCATCTATACCCCGGAAGATATCGAGAAGCGCGTTGAGGTACGTGAGGGAGATATCCTGATCATCAACACTGGTTATCATAAGTATGGATTTGACCAGCCGGAGGCAGATGAGCGCCGCTACATGCTGCGTCACCCGGGGCCGTCTCTTGATTTTATCAAGTGGGTACGTGAAAAGAAGATTAAATGGCTGGGAGTTGACTGCGGTTCCGCAGATCATCCGATGAATACTAAGATCCGTGACTGGGAGCCGATGGAGGCTGAAAAGTGCGATGCTATTTTCCGCAAGAAATATGGCAAGTCCTTAAATGAGATTTATCCGTGGCCGGAGCATTACCAGGCGATGCATTTAGAGTTGTTTGGCCAGCCGTATGAGGCAATCCACGCAGAGTGCATGGGTGGTGAGATTGATAAGCTGTCCAACAAGCGTGTTGTAATCGGATGCTTCCCGTGGAAGTTCCAGGATGGAGAAAGCTGCATCAGCCGTATCGTGGCATTCGATGGTTTCGAGGATGTATAAAGAACAGTAACAGGTTGGCTCAGAGGGTTTCGTGGGGGAGCCCTCTGAACGATAAGAAGGAGTCTGTATGGGGACAACGCTATATAAAAATGCTGACTGGATCATTACCATGAACGAGAAAAGAGAGAAAATCCGTCATGGTGATCTGCTGATTTCAGGAAAAGAAATTCTGGATGTAGGAACAGATCTGGAGAAAAAATATGAAGGAATATTAAAGATTGACTATGTGGTAGAGGCAGAAGGAACGGTGATTCTTCCGGGTTTTGTAAATGTGCATCATCATACATGGCAGTCTCTGATCCGCAATATCCAGGCAACAAGAGGACTGAAGCTGGAACCGTGGCTGACTGTTATGTATGAGATCTATAAAGATCTGAATACGGATGTGGCCCGTGCCGGTGTTTATTCTGGTCTGGGAGATATGCTTAAAACTGGATGTACGACATCCAATGATCTTTGGTATCCGCATCCTGTGGGAGTAAAATATCTGGTTGACGCGGAAATTGAGGCCGCGGCAGAAATTGGAATCCGTTTCCATCCGACCAGAGGATTCCACTCTGTACCTAGCAATATTGTACCGCCAGAAGTTGTGGATACAAAAGAGAGTGTTGTGGAAGACACGATCAGACTGGTGAAAAAATATCATGACCGGTCCCGTTTTTCCATGTGCCAGGTTGGCATCGCTCCGAGCATTGCCCAGTATGAAACGGAAGATATCATTGAAGCTGTAGTAGATTTGGCAGAAGAGTATGACATTATGGTTCACGGTCATCTGGCAGAGAGCCAGCATGAGGTGGAATATACGCTGAAGACTTGGGGATGCCGGCCATTTGAGTGGTTTAAACGGCACCGTTTGCTTGGCAAACGGTTTTATTTTGCCCACTGCATTCATTTGAATGAAGAAGAAATCGCACAGATGGCAGAGACCAGAACCGGAGTGGCACATTGCCCGATCTCTAATATGCTTTTAAGTTCCGGTGCATGTCCGGTGCCTTCTTATCTGGAACACGGTCTCACAAGAATTGGTCTTGGTGTAGATGGAGCTGCCAGCAGCAATTCATCGAATATGCTGGAGGAAATCCGGTGCGCATATCTGTTAAATCGTCTTACCTGGGGTGATAAGGCGGCAACACCGGATGATTATCTGTATATGGCAACGGCAGGCGGAGCAAAAGTTCTTGGACGGGATGACATCGGTTATCTGGCACCTGGAATGGCAGCAGATTTCACCCAGATGGACTGGAATCAGCTGACTTATGCAGGCGGATGCTATGATCCGGTGGCATGCATTGTAGAGAGCGGAGATCCTCGTCTTGTTAAAAATGTAGTAGTAAATGGGGAATTAGTAGTATCTTCTGGAAAACTTACAAAGGTAAGCGAAGAGGAGAAGCGTGACTACGTAAACCAGGTAGGAAAAGATCTTCTCACCAGGGCATCCGCAAGGATTGAAAGTCTGAAAGAGGATATTGGTTAGCAAAAATGTTGAATTACGTAAAATAATGGAGGTTTACATATGCTGGATATTAAGATTACGAACGCGAAAACAAGAAATACCGGAAAAGAACTAGTTGAGATCGGAATTGAGAACGGAAAGATAACGGCAATCGCGTCTGCAGTAGAGGGCGAGGCAAAGCAGGTTATCGATGCAAAAGGAAACCTGGTAACCGAGTCCTTTGTAAACGGACACCTTCATCTGTGTAAGGTTTATACTCTGGAAATGGCCGGACAGGCTGCATTAAAAGAGTACAACGACAATAACATGGGCGGTGCTATGACTTCCATCGAGAGAGCAGCAGATTTCAAGGCATGCTATGATGAAAAGTGGATCATTGAGAATGTCCGTAAGGCATGCGATCTTGCTGTGAAATACGGCAATACCCATATCCGCGCATTTGCAGATGTGGACAGCAAAGCCAGACTGGAAGGCGTAAAAGGCGTTATCCGTGGAAGAGAGGAATATAAGGACCGCCTGGATATTCAGGTCGTTGCATTTCCGCAGGATGGTGTTGCCAGAGAGCCGGGAGCAAAAGAACTGATCAAACAGGCTATGGATCTTGGTGCCGATGTAGTAGGTGGAATCCCGTGGATCGAGTTCACTGAAGAAGAGGAGTTAGACCATGTAAATTCTATGTGTAACTACGCAAAAGAGTATGACAAAGACATTTCCATGCTTCTGGACGATGTAGGTGATGCAGAGGAGAGAACCCTGGAGATGTTATGCAAAAAGGTCATCGAGATGGGCTGGCAGGGAAGAGCAACCGCACAACATTGCCGTGCCATGGAGCTGTATCCGGAGAACTACTTCAGAAAGCTCGTTTCCCTCTTAAAGAAAGCCCAGATTGGTGTGGTATCTGATCCGCATACCGGTCCGCTGCATGCAAGAGTCAAAGACCTTCTGAAGGCAGGCGTGCCGGTTGCTCTTGGACAGGATGATATAGCAGATGCTTACTATCCATACGGTGAGTGCAATATGCTTCAGGTAGCTTTCCTGGCAAGCCATTTACTCCACATGGTAAGCTTCGACGACATGGAGCTGCTTTACGACATGATCACAACAAGCGCCGCAAAGGTTCTTGGAATCAAAAACCATGAACTGAAAGAAGGCGGAGATGCAGATCTGGTAGTACTTCAGGATGAGGATGTATACCATGCAATCTGGCATCACACAGCACCGGCTTATGTTATTAAGAACGGCGTTGATATTACCGTAAAGTAACAGCTTTAAAAAGGAGAAGCATATGGAAAATAAGAAAGGAAGATTTGCAGAGATTGCGTATGTCCTGGGAATAATTCTGTGCCCACTGGGGGTCTGCCTGTCGGCGAAAAGCGGATTTGGCGTGTCAATGGTAGTTGCACCGGCCTATGTGCTTTATTTGCGTATTTCAGAAACAATTCCCTGGTTTACTTTTGGAAAATCAGAGTATATCTTTCAGGGATTGCTGCTGATCGTGCTGACCTTTGCTGTGCGGCGCTTTAAGTGGAAGTATCTGTTATCTTTTGTTACGGCGTTTATTTACGGAAATATTTTGGATCTGTGGTATGTTGTATTAGGTTCGGAACAGTATACCGTATACTGGCAGCGCGGAATGGCTTGTGTTTTTGGAATTCTGATCACTTCACTGGCCATAGCTTTTTTTCTGAGAACGTATCTTCCTCAGGAAGCTTATGAAATGTTCGTAAAGGATGTAGCGGATTCGTATCAGAAAGATATGACAAAAGTGAAATGGCTGTTTGATTTGTCAGCGCTTTTGATCGCAGTAGTTCTTATGCTGGTGTTATTCCGGCGGTTTGCTTTTAATATGGTCGGATTAAACACAGTTCTTGCAACAATCGTAAATGCTCCGCTGATCGGCTTTTTTGGAAAAATGCTGGATCGTGCCGGAAGTTTTGATTCTTCATTCCCGGAGTTTTACCAGAAATTTCAGAAGATTATGAATTAAAAGTGAGAGCTGCCTTATAAACAGGGCGGCTCTACTTGAAAAATCTTAGAACCAGGAAACTGGAAACTTTTGGGCAGAACGAGGTGAAAATTGTGAAAAAAATATTTGATGCACTGGTAGATGGCAGTGTGGCATTAATCAGCCGTTTTCTTCCGGATGCGTATATTCTGGTGTTGCTTCTTACGGTAATCCTGTTTGTGGTTGCGGTTCCAGTTACAGGAATTGCGCCGGCAGAGGGAATTACCGTGGCGGATCGGCTGGTGAATCTGGTGTACGATGGCTGGTATGGCGGTTTCTGGAATCTTCTTGGCTTTGGGATGCAGATGGTTCTGATTGTGGTGACGGGAACGATGTTTGCCAATACAGAACCGGTTCACCGCATCATCGTAAAGATTGCGTCTATTCCGAAAACTCCGAGACAGGCACTGCTTTTAGTTTCCGCAGTGGGTATGGTCGCGTATTTTTTACAGTGGGGAGCCGCTTTGATTGTATGTGCGGTCTTGGCACAGGAAGTGGCAAAGCAGGTAAAGGGAATTCATTATCCGCTTCTGGTAGCGGCCGCTTATGTTGGAAACGCGTTTTGCCTGGTAGGAATATCCGGAACGATTGCACTCAATGTTGCCGGAGGCTGGACATTTGATGGGGGATGGAGTACAACGGGAATTCCTTTTCGTGAAACGGTATTTGCGCCATACAACCTGTTTATTTATCTGGTAGGAGCAATTGTGCTTTGCCTTTTGATTACGGCTATGCATCCGTCTCCTGAAAAAACAAAAACTGTGGATCCGGCAATCTTCGCTGAGGAGACGGTGGAAAAACAGTATAGGCCACGCAGTGAGATGACGCCGGCTGAAAAGTTGGAAACATCTGTACTTTTAAATGGTCTGATTGCGTTTATTGGCTTTTTCTGCGTAATCTGGAGTTTTGTAGATTCTCTTTATATCAAAAAACAGTCATTTTCACTTTCTATTAACCAGGTGAATATGCTCTTTCTGTTTGCATCGATCGCAATGTATAAAACTCCTGTACGTACGGTAGCGGCAGTAAAAAAATCTCTGGGCGGAGCGGTTGGCGTTGTGCTTCAGATGCCGTTTTATGCCGGAATTGCCGGATTGATCAGCTATCACGGCGGTTCAACCGGTGTTTCCATCGCACAGGTGATTGCCGGATTTTTTGTACATATTTCCAATGTGCAGACCTTTCCGCTGTTCACTTGCCTGAGCGCGGTGATCGTAAAGCTGTTTGTACCAAGCGGCGGAGCCCAGTGGGCGGTTCAGGGGCCGATTGTAATGCAGGCGGTCCAGAGCTTTATGCCGGCTGTGTCGGAAGGAAAGGCAGCAATGGCACTTTCCTGGGGCAATTCCTGCTGTAATCTGCTTCAGCCGTTCTGGCTGATTCCGGTGCTGGAAGTCGCAAAACTGAAAGTCAGGGATGTTATGGGATATTGTGTGATTTGTCTGCTGGCACTTCTGGTGATTATATCCGCAGGATTGTTATTTTTATAAAAGACGAAGGGAGAATGATTATGGGAAAACGAATTGTGATAGCTTTGGGCGGAAATGCGCTTGGTAAGACAATTTCCGAGCAGGCAGAGGTAGTAAAAGGAACTGCAAAGGCCGTAGCCGGACTGGTTCGGGCCGGTCATCAGGTTGTAATTTCACATGGAAATGGACCACAGGTCGGAATGATCCAGAAGGCAATGACTGCTTTGCATAAGCAGGATCCGGAGCATTATGAGCTTTGTCCGCTGTCTGTGTGCACCGCAATGAGCCAGGGCTATATCGGACTGGATCTGCAGAGGGCACTGCGCAATGAACTCGAGAAATGTGGAATTTTAAAGTCCATCACAACCATTCTTACGCAGGTGGAAGTAAATCCAGATGATGATGCGTTTAAAAAACCATCTAAGCCGATTGGTGCGTATGTCACCGAAGTAGAGGCAGAAGTTCTGAGAAAAGAAAGAGGATTTGAGTTTGCGGAGGATGCAGGAAGAGGCATCCGCAGAGTTGTTCCGTCTCCAAAGCCGCAGCAGATTCTGGAACTGGAATCGATCCGGAAAATGGTAGAAGACGGACAGATTGTGATTGCCTGCGGAGGCGGAGGCGTTCCGGTAGTAAAAGAGGAAGACGGATATTTTGGAACAGAAGCCATTATCGATAAAGACTTTGTTTCAGAAAAACTGGCGGAAGGGTTAAATGCAGATTACCTGATTATTTTAACAGCTGTTGAAAAAGTTGCGATTTTTTACGGCACACCAAGGCAAAAATGGCTGGAGCATATGAGTGTAAGAGAAGCAGAATTTTATATAGAGGATGGGCAGTTTGCTCCGGGCTCCATGCTTCCGAAAGTAGAGGCAGCGGTCGCCTTTGCAAAATCTGGTCATGGAAGAAAGGCTTTGATTACGCTTCTTGAAAAAGCGGAAGAAGGAATTGAAGGCCGGACTGGAACAGAAATATCTATGGTTTAAAAAGAACAGGAAGATTTAAAATGGGAAGGGAGAGATTTTATGTATAATCCAGAACAGCCGGTTTTTGAAGAACAGCCTGAATCAAATATTGAAATTGCATATGGAATTGAGGATGTGCCAAAACCATGGTGGAAGGCTATTCTTTTTGCATTGCAGATTACTCTGGTAGATTTTACACCGTTTATGTGGGCAGCAGGGTTTGCCTCTTTAGCAGGAATTGACCAGCCGGATTTTGTTCCGACGTTGCTTTGCGCATGTTTCTTCTGTATGGGAATCTGCACATTTTTACAGACAACGGTAGGTAACCGCCTTCCCATTGTTCAGGGATCCTCTTCCGCACTTATGTCATCCATGGGAAACATTGCGGCTGTTTATGGTCTGCCAGCAGTGTGGGGAGCATCGCTGATTGGAGGTTTGATTCAGACAACCCTCGGAATTACAAAGACAGTAAGCAAGGTAAGAGCTTTCCTTCCTCCGGTAGTAGTTGGTTCTGTGGTGACAGCAATTGGGTTTGTCGCAGCGAGAATCGCGGTTCAGTGGACTTTTTCCAGACAGGAACCATTATATCTGGTTCTTGCGCTGATTTCGTTTTTGTTGGCGCTTATACTGAAATTTAAAACGAAAGGAATGGTATCCCAGGGTTTTATCCTTATTACGGTTGTTATCGTCGGAGTTGTGGTTTCTTCATTTCTGGGAATTTTTGACTGGAATGCAGTTTATGCCGCACCGTGGATAAAGATTCCACGTTTATTTCCATTTACAGGGCTGTCAGGACAGCCAAACGCAGTAATCACGTTTACGGCAGCGGCCATTATTGGTGGATTCAGCGGCTATATGGGAGCTATTTTTGAATCTGTCGGGGATTATGCGGCAACCTGCGCAGCCTGTGATGAGATTTACCGTGTGAAACATATTGATAAAGGAATCATGGCCAGCGGACTAGGCTGCATGATTACAGCCCTCTTTGGAGGCTTGCCGTGTACTTCCTACACGCAGAATATTGGCATTGTTGCAGCTACCGGCGTGGCATCCAGGCGGGTAACCCAATATGCAGGTGTTTTATTCCTGTTGTATGGCTTTTGCCCGAAAATGGCATATATTCTTGCCGGAATTCCGAAACCAGTTATTGGGGCAGTGTTCCTTATCTCTGCGGCTTCCATTATGTTTTCCGGAATTGACTCCATTGTGTCATCACCGAGAACTCTGAGAAACACGCTGGTAGCAGGAATTACTCTGACGCTGGCAGTTATGCTTCCGTATCAGTGTACTTCTACTTATAAAGAGTGGGCAGACAGCCTTCCTCCATTTTTAAATATGTTGTGCACCTCACAGGTTTTTATTGCTGTACTTTGTGGTGTGGGACTGAATATATTGCTGAATTTTGTTTTACGGGATAAAGAAGAATAAAAGAATGTGGTACGTTGTACGTGCTGATAAGGAGAAGACCATGATTCAGAAATTAATTGAAAAGATTCAGAAAACAAAGGCACCGATCTGTGTTGGACTGGATCCGATGTTAAATTATATTCCGGAATATATTTTAAAGAAGTCCTTCAGAGAGTTTGGTGAGACGTTAGAAGGAGCAGCAGATGCTATCTGGAATTTTAATAAGGAGATTGTGGATCATACCTGGGACCTGATTCCGGCTGTGAAGCCACAGATTGCCATGTACGAGCAGTTTGGTATTGAAGGATTGAAGGCATATGACAGGACTGTGAAATATTGCCATGAGAAAGGCCTTGTGGTTATTGCTGACGCAAAACGCGGCGATATCGGTTCTACCTCAGCAGCATACGCATCAGCTCATCTGGGCAGAGTGAAAGTTGGAAACAATAGTTGTTCTATATTCAATACAGATTTTATTACTGTGAACCCGTATCTGGGAAGTGACGGAGTAAAACCCTTTATTGATGTTTGCAATGCAGAGGATAAAGGCATTTTTGTGTTGGTAAAAACCTCGAACCCCTCCAGTGGGGAGTTTCAGGATAGGCTGATTGATGGTAAACCGCTTTATGAGCATATTGCTGACAGGGTGGTTGAGTGGGGCAGGATATCTATGGATGGCGCATACAGTAATGTCGGAGCGGTCGTAGGAGCAACCTACCCGGAGATGAGCGTTATTTTAAGAAAACTCATGCCCAAAACCTACTTCCTGGTACCTGGTTATGGTGCACAGGGCGGTACGGCAAAAGATTTAAAGAATTGTTTCAATGAAGATGGACTTGGAGCAATTGTCAATTCTTCCCGCGGCATTATTGCAGCGTATCGTCAGGAGAAATACGCAAAGTTTGGTGCAGAGCACTTTGCAGAAGCATCCAGACAGGCAGTTGTTGATATGTCTGCAGATATTAACAGTGTTCTGTAAGACAGAGCAGGGCACAGAGGAGAAAACAAAATTTTATTTTTCAGTGGAATGTGGTAGAATTAAAAGAAAAATCATAATTTATGAAATTTGAGGACACACCTATGACACTGACACAGCTAAAATACATCGTAGAGACTGCGGAGGCCGGGACCATCAGCAGGGCGGCTGAAAAACTGTATATTTCCCAGCCCAGTCTGACGGCAGCTATCCGGGAACTGGAGCATGAGTTTGGCATTACCATCTTTCAGAGAACTAACAAGGGCATTATCCTGACTTCGGAGGGTGAGGAATTTCTCGGCTATGCCAGACAGGTTATTACTCAGACAAGCCTGATGGAGGAACGTTATTCCGGCGCGGCTCCTGTGCGTCATCAGTTCTAGTTGGGTGTTTATGTTGGTTACTCATGGTAATGCTCCTTTCGTTTTGAATGGCAGTAGAGTGATGATTTTAAATCACTCGCAAGCCACAGTTGATTATTCACAATTAGTATTAAAGATGTAGATTATATCAAGCCTTCAGATAGACTGTTATGTGAAATTGCGCTACTAATTTGCTACTAAAAAGTTTCAAAACGATGTGAAAAGCGTGATATTTGGCGAAGCAGATATGCTTGAAATGTAGGAAATATCAGCATTTGTTGGATGACGATAAAATATAGGGGAAGAGTTTGAATAGCAACATATACCCCGCAAAGCCTTATAAATGGTGTGCTACCCGTCAAGTAGACAAATTAAATAACGAAAATTTTGTGTATATTAATGGAAAATATTGCATAGAGAAGGCAGATCTTATGGATGATGAGAGCGTAGTTATGATAAAGGATCAGCATCAACAGGCAGATTTAGTATATTTGGTAAAACAGGCTACAACATCTTTGAGATTAGCTAATGCGGGAGAAATAGGGGAAAATGTGTTTAATGGACGTAGTGTATGCTTATGGATGTTGGTTAATCGAAAGAGTTTAACCAAACTTTCAGACTTTAAATCATTTCATCTATTGGATGCATTGAATGATTTTAAAAAGGCGGCGGTGGCTCTGAATTTAACACCGGAAATTTGGATTAATTTGGAAAAATAATTTGTGAAGGAAGACCGGAAATTTTTATTGTATTTCTAAACAAAACCGCTTATAATCTGAATCGGAATATATTGCTATTATCCACAGCTACGGAGCGGGTGTTATCAATACCGATAACAAATTGATAACATTAGCCCGTATAGGCAGGATAATATGGATAAATCAAATAATTGAAAGAAAAGCGAACATGGCAATAAATAGTTTCTAAACAAAATTGATTAGTAATTGTCGAGTTTGAGTGAGAGGGTAAATCCTCGCAGGTCTTGAAAAATCAAATGTTTACGGTTAGAGGGAAGTAATTTCAGATTAGGCGGTATAGCCCCAATTACAAGGGCTGTAC
>JAAWNY010000032.1 GCA_022799175.1 Lachnospiraceae bacterium
TGTAATGTTATCAGAAGATGTAATAATAAAAAAGTTAAAGGAAAAATTTCGAGTAACAGAAGAAGCAGCAAAAATATACTTGAAAGAAGTGGAAAAGGCATAGCCTTCATTTTTCAACTGATATTCTCAGAAAGTGAGGTGTCGCTTATGTGTAATTTAAGTAAGGGTGTGGAGGAGAAAGAAATTCAAAAGGGAATTGATAAAGGAATAACAGCTATGATTTTAACACTGAAAGAGCTACAAATATCAAGTGACGTTATTCTGAAACAAATCTGTGAAAAGATTGGTCTGACAGAAGAAACAGCAGAAACGTACTTAAAAGAAATATGTTAAATATTTCAGGCAGAGCATTTTTTGTGTTCTGTCTGAAATAATATTACGAGATTTTTCGCACTTAGTTACATTATGGAGAGAGGCAAGTGGCTTCTAAAAGATATTCTTGTTTTTCCTCGCCTTCCGTGGTATAATATGGCAATAATTGTTGCCCAATAAGATAAAATTGTTACCTATAAATCTAACAATCACCTGTGAATCGGTGAATGTAAAAACAAGGAGATACAAAAATTATGAGAAGAACAGTAAAGTATGCCACAGTTCTGATGGCAGGATTGATGATGACAGTCTGGGGAGGTACAGTCGCCCTGGCTGGTGAGTGGAATTTTACAGGGCCGGAGAGTTGGCAGTGGGAATACCGTGACGATAACGGAAGCCGGGCAGGCGCCGGATGGAAAGAGATTGACGGATCCTGGTATCATTTTGACGCCAATGGTTATCTCGATACCGGCTATCGGCGGTTTGAGGAAAGTGGCCCCTGGTATTATCTTTCTGCAACAGATGATGAGAATATCGGGAAAATGGCCACATCAGGTGAGTGGGAATTTGGATCTATTCAGCCAGACGGAACCTTCTACTGTCTGATTCCCATGCTTGACGGACAATCGGGAGTTGTTCTGTGCAACTACCAGGAAGAAACCGGATTCCAGCCAGTGAAGACGAGCAGCCTTGGCTGGTATAATGATATCTTTAAAGTACTTGCTACCATGGAACCGGCGGACGGAGAACAAATTACCCGGCAGTTTCAGCTTCCGGCAGATTGGAAGACCCTATGCCCCAATCCATTCCTGCATGCAATGGTCAGAGGTGGTAACTACGACGCTTATACGTGGTCTGTCAGTGAAGAAAATGTGCTGACAGTTACCGGATACTACTATTAAGACAGAACAAAACAGACCAGATTGCATTTTTCTGAAATCGGTGAACTGCAATTTTGACCTATAAAATTATAAGAAAAGAAAAGGAAGAAATAGTTGAATTTGTGGTAAAGCTGTTTTATACTGGAAAGTATCAGATTATTAAAGAAACAGGAGGAGTAAAGATGAAACTGCAACAGATGGGAAAGCGTCTGGTAGTTGTCTCAGCAGTGATGATTTTGTCGGCAGTGACAGCGATGACTGTGTGGGGGAAGACAAGGTTAGAGACGGTGTCAGATGTTTATTGGAACGATGAGGACGATAATGAAAGTAAGATAACGGAGGCAGTCTGGGAGCCGGTGGAGGATGCCAGCCAGTATGAGATTTATCTTTATCGAGATGGAAGTAAAGTAGGGGAAGTTACAGTTAAGTCCAGCAAGAATAGCTACAATTTTAAGCGCAAGATGGATAAGGAAGGGGAATACACTTTCCGGGTACGTGCGCTACCAAAGAAAAACAGCAGTGAATATTCGAATAGTGCATGGTCAGAATATTCAGACGGGCTCTACATCACAGAGGCTCGTGCGGAATATAATAAGAGCGGAAAGCAAGAAGATACCAGCAAAAGTGGACCAGGAATGCCTGTAGGGGGGGAGACTTCTCCAGAAGGAAGCGGAGAAACCACGGCAGAAACGAACAACGAAGTCCTGGCCGAGAACAGCAAAAAGCCTGTTGAAGAGAATACTAGTGATGAAAAAGTGCTAGCTGAGAACAGCAAAAAGCCTGTTGCTGGAGACGGCAGCAACACTTCGGGAGCGGATAGTCAGCAGCAGTCTCAGACTTCAGATTCCCAGCCCAAGACCGGTGCATGGGTGGAGGATAATACAGGCTGGTGGTATCGTTGGTCTGATGGCAGTTATCCGGCGGGTAGCTGGTTCCAGGATCCGGCAGATGGAAAGTATTATATGCTTGATGGTCAGGGATATATGAGAACGGGCTGGATTGATTGGAATGAGAAACGCTATTATTGCGATCGGGCAGGAGTTCCTTCTGGCGCTATGGTGACAGGAGAACATTATATCGATGGCATGCTTTATCGTTTTGATGACTCTGGAGCCATGATCGATGAATCCATCACATCTGGAGGCTCTTCTTCTCGGGTAGACGATGAGGATTAATTTTTAATCATATTTAAATAACAAGTGGAATCAGGCAAGTAGCAGAATCGCTGTACATATTTTGCCCCTCTCTTCATATATTGTATTAGAAGCAGAAATACCGCATGGTATTGGCAGAGCTGTTTGTAAGACAATTAGGAAGGGAGGGGTATTTTTATCGACAAACGGGACGAGTTAATCCGAATTTTTTCTAAAGATATCAGAAATATTCTCAGGCAGTTACCTGTGGATTTCCAGGAAGTACAAGAAATCCGTATGCGGGTGCATGCGCCGCTTCTTATCATTCATAATAATCATGAATTTTATATTACTCCTGAAGGAAAATTAAGTAGAAATTCTGGCGAAGCCTGCCAGGTCAGCAAAAAGGATCTGAAAGAAACTCTAGAATATATGAGTGATTATTCTTTATATGCTTTTGAAGAAGAGTTGAAGCAAGGATTTATCACGATTCAAGGAGGTCATCGGATTGGTATTGCGGGAAAGACGATAACAGATGAAAAAGGAATCCGAAGCATGAAGTTTATTTCCTTTCTTAATATTCGACTGTCTCATCAGATTCGAGGATGCGCGGATCGGGTATTGCCTTATCTGTATGAGAAACAGGAGGTTTTACATACGTTGATTGTATCGCCTCCCCGCTGTGGAAAGACGACTCTTTTGCGAGATGTGATCCGACAGATATCCAATGGTACCGGACAAGAAGCTGGGATGACGGTAGGAGTGGTGGATGAACGATCCGAGATTGGCGCTTGCTATCAGGGAGTGCCGCAGAATGAGTTGGGCATCCGTACGGACATTTTGGATTGTTGTCCAAAGGCATTGGGAATGATGATGCTGATTCGGACCATGTCTCCCCAGGTGATTGCTGTGGACGAGATTGGCAGCCGGGAAGATCTAGAGGCCATGGAATATGTGATGAATTGTGGTTGTAAGCTGATTGCCACAGTACATGGAAATTCCATTGATGATATTCGTCAGAAGCCGGTTCTGCGCAGGCTGATACAAGAGCGTTGGTTTGAACGCTATGTGGTGTTAAACGGTCGCAAAAGACCTGGTAATGTGGAGCAGATCTACGATGCCCGAGGAACGAGGTTGTACCCGTCCGGAGAGAATGCTTATGGCAATTAGTTTTTTTCTGAAAACGACAGGCGCCGTAATGATGGTGATGGGATCCTCTGGCTATGGGGCTTGGATGGCCGGAAATTACCGAAACCGTCTTTTGCTACTAGAGCAGCTCCGACAGATGATTTTTCTTTTGAAGGGACAGATCACCTATGCGAATGCTCCTTTGCCGGAGGCTTTTGAAGCAGTGGGAAAGCGCACCAAAGGAGTGCTGGCGGATCTGTTTATGCGGGTTTCGGAGCGCATGGAAGATCAGCAGGGAGAACCATTTTGTCAGATCTGGAAAGAAGAAGTAGAAAAGATGAATGTAGAGGGGACATTGACAAAAGAGGACAGGCAGTCACTGGCCGGGTTGGGGGAGCATCTAGGATTTATGGATTGTGAGATGCAGGAAAGAAATTTGCTGCTTTATTTGGAGCAGCTGGATCTGGTGATTGAAGAATTGCGGAGTCATCGACAAGAACGATGCCGGTTGTACACTAGCCTGGGCGTGATGGCTGGAATATTTTTGGCAGTCCTGCTGTTGTGACAGGTGTATCTTTTCCTGACACGATCTGGATTTGCTCAGAGAATGGTGGTTCAGGAAAGGAAACACGGGGAAAGGAGGAAAATCTATGGGAGTCAATCTGATTTTCAGAATCGCAGCAGTAGGAATCCTGGTTTCGGTGATTTGTCAGGTATTAAAACATAGTGGGCGGGAGGAACAGGCATTTCTGACCAGTCTGGCAGGTCTGATATTAGTACTCTTCTGGATGGTGCCCTACATTTATGAACTGTTTGATACTATTAAAAATCTGTTTGCATTGTAGAGGAAAAGCTTATGACAGTGATTACTATTGGGGTTGTGGGAATAATAACCGTGATGCTGGCAGTACAGATGAAAGGAGTCAAAGGAGAATATGCCACTTATCTGGCAGCAGCCGGGGGGTGTCTGATATTTTTTTATGGTGTGGGGAAGCTGGAAACTATTTTGGATGCCATGAGACAGATTCAGGAGATGGTCCGGATTAATCGGGTATATTTGACTACACTGCTAAAAATCACCGGAATTACATATATTGCCGAATTTGCTTCGGGAATCTGCCGGGATGCTGGTTATGGGGCAATCGGAAGTCAAATTGAGATATTTGGAAAATTGTCGATTTTGGCAGTCAGTATGCCGATTGTACTGGCGTTACTGGAAACCCTGCAGAGGCTGCTGATATGAGAGGATTCGGGAGAAAAAAGAAAGTATGGAAAATTAGATGTCTGCCGGGACTAATTTTGTTGGGGATGCTGTTGTTTTGTTTCCCGGTTTTTGGCTCAGAATGGTTGCCGGTGGACGGGATACCAGGCGAAGACTGGAGTGAGCTGGATCAATTTTTACAACAGCAAAGGGGAGAGCAAGAAGAATTCCTTACTTTTCGTGATCTGGTAAAAGCATTAATGGAGGGAGACGGGAAAAAGGCAGGAAGAGGAATTCTGACTAGTTTGCATCGCGCTCTTTTTCAGGAGATTTCCCATGGCACGCAGCTGTGGGGAGAACTATTGGCGGTAGGGTTGGTTGGGGCGGTATTTGCGAATTTTTCTCACATTTTTACGGGAAGCCAAATATCAGAGACAGCATTTTTTATGACATATTTGCTAGCTCTTACACTTTTGGTTTCCATTTTTTCAGACAGCATGGAGATTGCACAATCGGTATTGGTCCGGCAGATAGAATTTCTTAGAGTACTGCTTCCCTGCTATTTTTCGGCAGCAGCATGGTCTGGAGGAAGTCTTTCGGCAGCGGCCTGGATGGAGTTTTTTCTTTTTTTGATTGCAGCAGTACAATGGTTGTATTTGCGTTTGCTGATACCGATGACCCGGGTATATATTCTGCTGGTAATGGCGGGAAATATGGCAAAGGAGGACATGCTATCCCGCTTGACTCAGCTTTTGCAATCGGGGATTCGCTGGGCAACCCGCTCTCTGATCGGTTTAGTAGCAGGTTTTCAACTGGTTCAGGGATTTGTACTGCCTTATGCAGATTCGGTACAAACTGCCGGGGTTCAGAAACTTTTACAGGCGATTCCTGGTGTGGGAGACGGTGTGGGAGCTGTGACCAAAATGCTCTTGGGGAGTGGAGTACTGCTGAAAAATACAATGGGCGCTGCGGCAGTTGTAATATTGGTGATTTTAAGTGCGGCTCCTCTGCTTAAATTGCTGCTTTTGTTGTTTTTGTATCGAACAGCAGCAGGCATCTTGCAGCCGGTGGGAGATAAACGGTTGGTAGCTTGTATTGAAAGTGTGGCAGAGGGACAAAAGATGCTGCTGGGACTGGCAGCAGCCGGACTTTTGCTGTTCTCTGTCACGATCGGACTGGTTTGCGCAGGGACGAACGGAGCTTATCTGGGAATATAGAATTTAAAGGTGGCAGAGATAAGAAAACGGTCAGGAGGAAACGTAGTTGTATGAGTGGGTCAAAAATATTACAGGATATTTTTTATTTTTGGCAGTAGTGGAACATCTAATTCCAGGAAAGAAGTATGAAAAATATTTTCATTTATTTGCGGGTATGATAGCTATCTTGTTAGTACTCCAGCCTTTCGGTAAAAATCTGGGACTGGATGAAAGAATTGCCCATTTTTATGAGACTCTGGTATTTCAATATCAGGCAGAAGACTTGCGGGAACAGTTTTTAGGAATCGAGCAGGAACGTCTAGAACAGATGATATCCCGATATGAAGAAGCTGTGGCAGATGATATCCGTCAGATGGCCAGGGAGTTGGGTTTGACAACGTTTCACTGTCAGGTGCAAATTGAGCAGGAGGAGGGAACGGAGCAATTTGGGAAAGTAGTCAAGATTTGGCTGGTTGTTAGTGCAGAAGAAGAGGAAAGAGAGGGAACGCTGGCAGAAGAGAGGGAAGCAGTATCAGAGAATGGGGAGATAATCCGGCCAGAAGATGTGGTAGTAATAGAGCCGATCACGATTCCGGCGGGGGAGGGGGGAAAAGCAACGAAAGAAGAACAAAAGGAATCCCGAAGAAAGCAAGAAGTGGAGTATTCCATTATTAGAAGGCTGCGCAGGAAAATTGCATCCTATTATGATCTGGAGGAGGCTTATGTGGAAATTCAAACAATGGAAGGGTAAGGACAAATGGCTGTTTTTGCTGACAATCGGGATTATTTTATGTATTTTAGCGTTTCCGGCAGAACGGTTGACAAAGAAAAAGGCAGGAGAAGAATACAGTGCGTCAAGAGGCAGCTTTTTCGCCGAAGATCGACTAGAGGGAGAGAACCAGAAAAACGGGCAATACCAAACGGCTGCAGGAGGTGAAGTTGGTAAAAAGGAAGATAGAGATACACAAGCCTCAGATTCGGATATGGCAGAGAATGCCCTAGCGGTTATGGCTCGGGTCAGTGACAGTTATGAGGCAGAGTTGGAACAACGGGTACAAGAGATTTTGAAAAACGTAGAGGGAGTAGGGAAAGTAGATGTGATGATTGTATTGAAATCTTCCGGTGAGAAGGTGGTACAAGTGGATGGAAAAAATTCGCATTCTTTGACAGAAGAACAGGACAGCACTGGTGGAACACGTAGAATTGAGAATCAGGAACAAGAACAGAATACGGTGATGGTTTCTGGTAATGGGGAAAACGTTCCTGTAATAGCCAAAGAATTGCGTCCAGAGCTTTCTGGAATCATCATTAGTGCGGAGGGTGGAGGAAATCCTGCTATTCAATCAGAAATTTCTGCGGCAATGGAAGCATTATTTGGCTTGCCCGCTCATAAGATAAAAGTACTAAAGCGGGTGGAGTAAAGGAGTGTTAGATTATGAGAGAACGAAAATTTGGAATGAAGCTGAAGGATGGCAACATGAAGAAGTTGTTCCGCAGAAATCAGATTATTATTACAACCCTGGCCATTATGATTGCGGCAGCGGGATATCTGAACTATGCGGGAAAAAAGGAACTGGAGGCCAGCAGTGATGATATGGTCTACGAAGCAGGGCTGATGGAAATCTCCGACGAAGATCTGCTGCGGGAGAATCAGGCAGCCGGATATGGTTATACCGATGAGATTGAGGAGGCGGAGTCCCTGGCAAATGAGGAATATCCGGTTTCTGCAGACGGGCAGACAGGCGATGCCTCCTACTCTGCAGGCCAACAATACGCGGAGATTGACAGCTGGGATGAAGGCGAGGATGCCGGTATGGAAAATCCCGGTGAGGCTGTGCTGACCAGTGGGATGACTGTGTCTGATTACATAGCAAATGTACAATTGAATCGAGAACAGATCCGTGCGAAAAATAAGGAAACACTCAATAATATTATCAACAACACGAATATCCAAGAAGCTGCCAAACAGGAGGCGATACAGAATATGATCGCGATGACGGCTGTGGCGGAGAAGGAAAATGCGGCCGAGACTTTATTGCAGGCAAAAGGTTTTTCGGATCCGGTAGTCAGTTTGACAGATGGAAAAGTGGATGTGGTAATCAATGCCACGGCGATTACTGATCAGCAGCGGGCACAAATCGAGGATATTGTCAAAAGAAAAACAGAAGTTCCGGCAGATGGGATTGTGATTACACTACTGAATCTGGCAGAATGAGAAAATAACCATAAAATCATATAAAAGAAAGAGCAAAAGAAAACCCAAAGATTCCCTATGCAAAGCTGCCGGAATTTGATATAATAAGAATATCGTTTTGAGAAGACAGTTCCGATGGGACTGCCAGGAATCAGAGAATGTTCAGGAGGTAGCGCAACAGTGGAAAACAGAGATGAGAGAAATACTCATAAGGTATATGAGACAAGTACGATTGGAGAAGTACAGATTGCGGATGAGGTAGTGGCAATTATTGCCGGACTGGCGGCCACTGAGGTGAGTGGCGTGGATTCTATGGCAGGCAATATTACCAACGAGTTGGTTGGTAAGTTGGGCATGAAAAATTTATCCAAAGGCGTCAAGGTGGAGGTGACGGAAGAACACGTGTCCGTGGATCTATCCCTGAACATTAAATATGGCTATAATATTCCGGAAGTCGGTGAAAAGGTGCAGGAAAAGGTAAAGTCGGCGATTGAGAATATGACTGGGTTGACGGTGCTGGATGTGAATATCAAGATTGCCGGGGTGAATCTAACAGAAGAAAAGTAGATAAAAAAGAAATCAGGGAGCGGCCGCGTGTGGCGGAAGCTCCCTGTGTTGTTGGAGAGTTCAGGTAGAAAATGACTTAGCTTCCCCAGCGAAATACAAGAATTCCGGCGATGGCAATAGCAGCACCGATCAGCTTTTTCCATTCGAAGGGGACTTTTTCGACGCCAAAAATACCAAACAGTTCGATTCCATAGGCGACAATGATCTGGGTGACTACGATCAATAAAGTTGCTCTGGCAGGACCTAAACCGTCCATACTTTTGATGACGGTAAAGGTAATGAAAGCGCCGATAAGACCTCCCAGCAGCATGTACCAGGGACGCACTTGAAAGATAGCTCCTATGGGGCTTTTGTCAGCAAAGAACCACAGGATGATACAGGTGAAAAAGGCAGTCAGCTGAACCCAACCGGCAGCAACCCAGATTCCGGTCTGCTTGGTGGCTTCCGTATTCAATACGCCCTGGATACTCATCAGAGCGCCGGAAAGCAATGCGATCAGAAATCCCCACATAGAGAAAACCTCCTGATTTTTTAATATTTTACTTGTTTTTAGTTTTCTCAGAGCAGGGAAAATTATTCATCTATCGATTATATCAATAAAAAATCAACAGAGAAAAGAGAAAAAATCATGAATACAAAAGTGATTCTGGCCTCTGCGTCGCCCAGGCGCAGGGAGCTTTTGCATCAAGTAGGCTTAGAGCCGGAGATTATTCCCAGTCAGATAGAGGAGATCATTACTTGTGAGGAACCGGAGCAGATTGTAAAAGAGTTGTCCCGGCAAAAGGCAGAACGAGTGGCAGATAAACTGTCCTGGATGACAGAGACGGCGCACGGGGATGATAAATCTCAAATTGTGGTGCTAGGTGCGGATACTGTGGTGGCTGTGAATGGCAAGATTCTGGGAAAGCCCGCAACCAAGGAAGAAGCCGTGCAGATGATTGCGCTTTTGCAGGGCAGAGCGCATCAAGTATATACAGGAGTTACGATGATCTTTGGGGCAAAGGGAGAACGTTTGACTTTTGCGGAGCGGACGGATGTTCATGTGTGTTCCATGAGTCAGGAACAGATGGAGCGCTATGTGATGACTGGAGAACCGATGGACAAGGCCGGCGCCTATGGAATTCAGGGATGTTTTGCCGCTTTCATTTTGGGAATTGAGGGAGATTACAACAATGTGGTCGGTCTGCCAGTAGGACGAGTCTGCCGGGAGCTGATGGCAAGAGGCTGGGAAGTATGGAATTCTCAATGAGTGTTTAGCAGATAGAAAATAGGGCATACTGTCAGAAAAGAAAGCCTTTGCAGGTGAGCAGGAAAGGTGATGTAACAGAAAAGAGATCAAAGCTGTTACAGGGTGACAGGATGCGCAGGAAAAATTATATCAGTCGGTATCTGCAGGAGTTGATTCCAGTGGCTTTTGAGCTGGAAACAGCACAGGAATTTCAGACGATGGGAACAGGGCCAGCACAGTTTAAGATTAAATTGAACCGGGAGATTCCCAAAAAAGAATTGCTAAAGAGCACTTCTCTGGCTTTGGGAGAAGCATATATACGAGGAGATATTGAGTTAGATCGGGATCTTTATGAAGTTCTGGATATGTTTCTTGGACAGATGGATCACTTTCGGTTGAATCCCACGGCGCTTTATGGGCTGCTACATTCCTCCTTGACAGAGAAGAACCAGCAGCAGGAAGTTTCTTTCCATTATGATATAGGAAATGATTTTTACCGGTTATGGCTGGACGAAACGATGAGTTATTCTTGTGGTTATTTTAAGAATTCAGAAGATACATTGTTTGAGGCACAAGTGGCAAAGGTGGATCATATTCTAAAAAAGTTAAATCTGGAAATGGGTATGACACTTTTAGATATTGGCTGTGGCTGGGGATTTTTGTTGATGCGGGCGGCCAGACGTTATGGTGTGAAAGGAGTAGGCATTACTCTGAGTGAGGAGCAGTATCAACATTTTTCCCGGGAGATTCGAGAGCAAAATCTGGAGGATCGATTGGAAGTGCGGCGGATGGATTACCGTGAGCTAGAGAAGAGTGACATGCAGTTTGATCGGGTGGTCAGTGTAGGGATGATCGAGCATGTAGGACGCGGAAATTATGAACGGTTTCTGAAAAATGCTGTGGATGTGCTGAAACCAGGTGGCTTGTTTTTGCTACATTTCATTAGTGCACAAAAAGAGCATGCAGGGGATCCGTTTATTCGCAAATATATCTTTCCGGGGGGAGTGATTCCTAGTCTGCGGGAAATGGTCAACCTGCTGCCGGAGTATGAGTTGCGGACGTTGGATGTGGAGAGTCTGCGACGGCATTATACAAAGACACTATTGTGCTGGCGGAAGAACTTTCAAAGGCACAAGGAGACGCTCGCCACAGAGCGGGGAGAGGAATTTGTGAGAATGTGGGAGCTGTATTTGGCTTCATGTGCAGCAGCATTTCATCAGGGAATAGTGGATCTGCATCAAATTTTGATGTCGAAAGGAGTGAATAATGAATTGCCGATGGTGAGAGCAAAATAACAACTTAATGGTAAAAATTCACATTTGTACTTGACATATCCAAAGATTTCATGGTAGTATTAAACACATAAAAAAATAACGCCTTAGAGATGACAGAGCAGGTAGATGAATGCGGGTGACCGTTCATCCCCCTGCTTTTCTAGATCGGTTGAGAAAAAATTAACAAAGCTCTTGCCGCAGAGAAAGTCATGCAGGGAATGGTGAGGTCATTGAAAAGGTGAAATAGGAGGAGAAGGATATGGGCAAGTATGTAATTGCACTGGATCAGGGAACTACCAGCTCCCGGTGTATCTTGTTCGATGAACAGGGAACCATCTGCAGCGTGGCGCAGAAGGAATTTACGCAGATTTATCCGCAACCTGGCTGGGTGGAGCACAACCCGATGGAGATCTGGTCTTCGCAGCTTTCGGTGACAATGGAGGCTATGGGAAAGATCGGTGCCCATTATAGTGATATTGCTGCCATTGGCATTACAAACCAGAGAGAGACAACGATTGTCTGGGACCGGGATACCGGAGAGCCCGTGTACAATGCGATCGTCTGGCAGTGCCGCCGCACGGCAGATCGTATTGAGAAGTTAAAAGAAGATGGGTTACAGGAGAAGATTATCGACCGCACAGGGCTGATTCCGGACGCTTACTTTTCAGGAAGTAAGATTGCATGGATTCTGGATCATGTGGAGGGAGCCAGGGAGCGGGCAGAGCGGGGGGATTTGCTGTTCGGTACGGTGGATACATGGTTGATCTGGAACCTGACCAAAGGCTGCATCCATGTAACCGATTATACCAATGCGGCACGTACCATGTTGTTTGACATTCACAAAAAATGCTGGGATGAGGAGATTCTGGAATATTTCAGGATTCCTAAATGTATGCTTCCAGATGTGAAGCCGTCTAGTTGTGTCTATGGCTACACCTCTTCGGATGTTATGGGGGGCAAGATCCCGATTGCCGGAGCGGCTGGAGATCAGCAGGCGGCGTTGTTTGGCCAGTGCTGTTTTGATGCTGGGGAGATGAAAAATACCTACGGCACCGGATGCTTCTTGCTGATGAATACTGGAAATGCGGCCGTAAAGTCCCATCATGGTCTGTTGACTACGATTGCGGCCAGCAGTCAGGATGAGAGTCAATATGCGCTTGAGGGAAGTGTGTTTGTGGCAGGGGCTGCCGTCCAGTGGCTGCGGGATGAAATGCGCATGGTGCGTACAGCCGGACAGACGGAAGAGTATTGCAATTCGGTGGAGGATACAGGTGGCGTATATGTGGTACCGGCCTTTGCCGGGTTAGGAGCACCTTATTGGGATCAATATGCTCGGGGTACGATTGTGGGGGTGACTCGCGGGACCAACAAGGAGCATTTTATTCGGGCGACAGTAGAGTCTATGGCCTATCAGGTATCTGACTTGATTGAGGCGATGCAGCAGGATTCCGGGATTCCTCTAAAGCAGCTGAAAGTAGACGGCGGAGCCTGCGCCAATAATTTTCTTATGCAGTTCCAGTCAGATATTGTGAATGCTGAAATTGTCCGTCCGGAGTGTATCGAGACAACGGCTCTGGGTGCGGCTTATCTGGCAGGGCTGGCAGTGGGCTACTGGAAGAGCAAGGAAGAGATCCGCAGAAATTGGCAGATTTCCCGCTCTTTTGTGAGCACTATGGAAGAGGAACGCCGACAGAAGCTGGTGAAAGGTTGGAAGCGGGCAGTGAAATGTGCGCTTTGTTGGTCGGAAGAGGAATAACCGTAACCGCTTAATTGTTTGGCATGGTTGCAAATAATTATAAAAAGCAGGAGGGAATACATATGACAGTTGATTCACTGGGAGTGGCAATCCGGGGTCTGACCGATCCGATGTTTCTGCTGAGTGAGGCGGAATTGATCTTTCGTGTAGGTCTGGCCTGCATTTTGGGTTGGATGATCGGAAATGAGCGGAAGAACCGCAATAAGTCTGCAGGAACCCGTACCCATGCGATTGTGGCGTTGGGGTCAGCCTTGGCTATGGTGGTATCCAAGTATGGGTTTATGGATATGCCGGATCATGATGCGGCCCGGGTGGCAGCACAGGTGGTCAGTGGAGTGGGCTTTTTAGGCGCAGGAATTATTTTTGTCAGAAATAATCTGGTCAACGGACTCACAACAGCGGCTGGAATGTGGGCGACGGCCAGCGTTGGTTTGACTGTGGGTTCTGGACTTTATGTGATCGGGATTGCTTCAACACTGATTCTGGTGGTGATGCAGATCATCACCCACCGGATCGCTTATCTGGCAAAGGTGGCTTCTGCCGGAATGATTCGTATGACTCTTGTTCAGGAAGCGGATGCCGTCAAAAATATGCGGAAATATTTGGAAGATTCCCGGGTGGATGTGGCTTCCGTTAAGATTCATAAAAATAAAAAGGAGGAGGTCAAGCTGGAGTTTGAGGTGATTTATCCTCCGGGTTTTGACAAGGCAACATTATTCTCCCATCTGGCGGAGATGCCAGGACTCATTACTATTAGTGAATAGTAACAATATAGTTAAAAACTTAACAAAAAGAAATAGTAGAATTGTCTTGACAATTCCTGTAGAACTGTGATAGCATTAAGACAGTTAAAAAACCTTTGAGATGACAGAGTAAGGTGAAGGAAGCGGACAGACCGTTTATTCTCCTTACTCTTTTTTTATAACCGATGGGAAAAGGCGGTTATAAGGGATCGGAGGGGGAAGTAACTGATGGGATAACCGTTCGGACTGTTTGGGCTGTTATCTGACTGGTAGGTGCGGCTATGCCTATGCATGGCTGCAGAGGCGCAAAAATGTATATGGAGGAAGAGACATGAAGGAATGGAATTTCGATGCGGTGATTATCGGCGGCGGCGTGACCGGCTGTGCGATAGCGAGAGAGCTTTCCCGCTATGAGATGCACACAGCGCTGATTGAGCGGGAGGAGGATGTCTGTTCTGGCACATCCAAGGCCAATAGCGCCATTGTCCATGCCGGACATGACGCAGTTCCCGGCTCAGTGAAGGCACGGTTTAATGTAGAAGGCAACCGCATGATGGGCGAACTTGCAGAAGACTTGGATTTTGAATTTGACAGGAATGGTTCTTTGATCTTGTGCTTTGCTGAGGAGGACAGACCAGCATTGCAGGAATTGTATGATAAAGGGGTAAAGAACGGGGTACCGGATCTGAAAATCATTACCGGAGATGAGGCAAGGGCGATGGAGCCTAATGTCAGCGATGCAGTGGTGGCAGCACTGTACGCACCTACCGGCGGTATTGTATGTCCCTTTGGCTTGACGATTGCGCTGGCTGAGAATGCCTGTGATAATGGGGTGGAATTTATTTTTCATGAAGAAGTAAAAAAGGTGGTAAAGACAGAGAATGGCTATGACTTAGAGACGACAAATGGCGTGGTACATACGACTTATGTCATCAATGCGGCTGGAGTCTATGCCGATGAGATTCATAATATGGTTAGCGAAGAAAAGCTGCACATCACTCCTCGTAAGGGTGACTATTGTCTGCTGGACAAAGAAGCAGGAAATCATGTAAAGCACACGATTTTCCAGCTGCCGGGCAAACTGGGCAAAGGGATTCTGGTAACTCCCACCATTCATGGAAATCTTTTGACGGGACCGACAGCTAAGAATATCGAGGACAAAGAATCTACGGCTACTACAGCAGAGGAACTGGCAGAGATCATGGAAAAGGGAAGTATCAGTGTGAAGAACGTGCCGTTCCGCCAGGTGATCACTTCCTTCTCCGGATTGCGTGCCCATGAGGACGGGGATGACTTTATTGTGGGAGAGGCCAAGGATGCTCCAGGTTTCTTTGATGCGGCAGGTATTGAGTCACCGGGGCTGACCAGTGCACCGGCGATCGGCGTTTATCTGGCTGAGAAGGTAGCCGAGAAGGCAGGGGCTGCTAAAAAGGCAGAGTGGAACGGCCAGCGTAAAGGTTTTGTTCGTCCGGAGAAACTGAGTATGGAGGAGCGGGCGGCTTTGATCAAGGAGCGTCCGGAGTATGGAACCATTATCTGCCGTTGTGAAGGCGTCAGTGAGGGCGAGATTGTGGATGCGATCAACCGTACTTTAGGAGCCGTATCCTTAGATGGCATTAAGCGTCGGGTACGTCAGGGTATGGGACGGTGTCAGGCAGGCTTCTGCACCCCGAGAACCATGGAGATTCTGGCAAGAGAGCGTGGCATGGAGATGGAAGATATTTGTAAAAATGCACCCGGTTCCAATATGTTGACCGGTCAGAAATAGGAGGGCGGCGAGATGGCAAAGCATGATATCGTAATTATCGGCGGGGGCCCTGCGGGGCTTGCGGCAGCAGTGGCTGCGAGAAAGGCAGGCATTCAGGACATTCTGATTCTGGAGCGTGACGGCTGTCTGGGTGGAATCTTAAATCAGTGTATCCACAATGGCTTTGGCCTTCATACCTTTAAGGAGGAACTGACTGGGCCGGAGTATGCGGCACGTTATATTGAGATGGTGGAGGCGGAGAAGATTCCGTATAAGTTAAACACCATGGTTATTGACATCAATAAAGATAAGGAAGTCACAGTCATCAATAAAGAGGACGGCTTGACGACCATCCAGGCCAAGGCGATCATCCTGGCTATGGGATGTCGGGAGCGTCCGAGAGGCGCCCTCAACATTCCGGGCTACCGTCCGGCAGGTATTTATTCTGCTGGTACTGCTCAGCGCCTGATGAACATTGAGGGATTCAGTGTGGGCAGAGAAGTTGTGATCTTGGGTTCCGGCGATATTGGGCTGATTATGGCAAGAAGAATGACTTTAGAGGGAGCCAAAGTAAAGGTAGTGGCAGAGCTGATGCCTTATTCTGGCGGCTTAAAGAGAAATATCGTACAGTGCCTGGATGATTATGGCATTCCGCTGAAATTGAGTCATACAGTTGTCAACATTGAGGGCAAGGAACGGGTGACCGGAATTACGATTGCCCAGGTGGGGCCAGACCGTAAGCCGATTCCGGGGACAGAAGAGCATTATACCTGCGATACGTTATTGCTGTCGGTTGGCTTGATCCCAGAGAACGAGCTGAGTCGTAGCATTGGTATTGATATGAGTCGGATCACCTCTGGCCCAGAAGTGAATGACCAGCTGGAAACAAGTGCGGAAGGTGTATTTGCCTGCGGTAATGTGCTCCATGTGCATGATCTGGTAGACTACGTGTCTGAGGAAGCAACTCTGGCCGGAACCAATGCGGCGGAGTACGTAAAGAGCGAAGAACAGAAAGGTAATTGCCATCTGGTTGAACTGAAGGCAGAGAATGGCGTTCGCTATACGGTGCCGCAGACCTTAGATATTCATAACATGCAGGAGAAGGTGACGGTTCGTTTCCGCGTGGCAGATGTATATAAGGACCGGTATATCAGTGTGTACTATGATGGAGTTCAGATTTCCAAGAAGAAGAAAAAGGTGTTGGCGCCTGGAGAGATGGAGCAGGTAGTCCTGAAAAAGGACAGCTTTGGAGAGTATCCGAATTTGAAGAATATCGTGATTTGTACGGAGGTGGAATAATATGGAGACGAGAGAACTGATCTGTATCGGGTGCCCATTAGGATGCCCATTGACAGTCCGTATAGACGGGGAGAACGTGGAAGTAAATGGAAATACCTGCAAAAGAGGCGATGATTATGCCCGGAAAGAGGTTTTGAGTCCCACCAGGATTGTGACTTCCAGTGTACATGTAAACGGCGGAGAGCTGGAGATGGTATCCGTTAAGACTAAAGAAGATATTCCGAAAGGTAAGATTTTTGAGATCATGGAGGAGATTCGCAAAACCACAATCAATGCACCTGTGGCTATCGGAGATGTGGTGATTGAGAATTGTGCCGGGACCGGAATTCCTGTGATTGCCACTAAGAATGTGGCCAGTGCATAATTGAGATTGTCAGAAAAGTAAGCAACCGCCGGAGATTTTTCTCCGGCGGTGTGTTTCATGGATTATTTTGGGGGAATGAGTCGGAAGTTATTGAGCATTTGGTACAGATGAAGAAGTGGCGGCTCTGCTAGTCTGCTACTAGCGGAATGGTTCTGGCGGAAGGTAATAGGCATAACGCAGGAAGGATATCATGGCTTGCGCGTGGGATGTGTGGGAAAGCACTAAGAGGCAGTAGGAATCGGAGCCGTCATAGGCCGGATTCTGGAGAAACCGACTAGTGTCAAGCTCCAAGCAGCAGGTTTTTTTTGTTCCGGTTCCATCCGTTGTGGAGATGAGATGGTTTTGGACTTTAGTTAAAAGCTGAGGCTCATCGGCTAAGAGAAGCTCTAAGTCATATAAAGGAAAAGATTCCGCATAGTAGAACGCCAGCTCTTTGGGAGCGACTAAAAAGTCTAGTTCCCGGGCGGCGGTGTAGGCTACGATTTTCCCCTGGCTGGCGGCGTGGTATTCGCTGCCGGAATCCAGGTCTACATAGAGAGAGTCCTCGAAAGCAATACGGTGTCCATGGGGAGTGCCATAGTAAGAGGAGAAGTCAAGGATTAGTTCCTTAGCAGGGAAGAGATTTTGCCGATCGTTGACAAAGAAGCCTTGTAGGTCAATGACCTGGTGACTCTGCCAGATCATGTCTCCGATATAAAACAGAAGGAGAAAAAAAGCGAAAGCAAGGAAAAAAAGGCCCCGATAGTAGTCGAAAATGAAGCGCAGCTTCTGACGGGGGGAAAGGGTTTTTAGTGTCTCTCGATCCTTTTTCCAGCTGCGGACAAAGCGATTGTCTGTGAACATGGCAAAAACCTCCTCATTTATAAAATAGGAAATTTAGTTTGTAAATTCTTGTTGAGTGTTGCCATTATATCACATTTAAAAAAAATACGCAAAAATGAAAGAAGGAGAAAATTATGAACTTTAACGTGAACGGCTTGTTCAACCCAGAGAATCGTTTCTGGTCATTTATGGATAAAATCATGAATTTGTGTGTGGCCGGTATTTTGTGGTTCTTATTTTCTCTGCCACTCATCACAGTTGGGGCGGCAACTAGTGCGCTTTTTGGGTATACATTAAAGCTGGCACGGAATGAAGAGGGGTATCTGTTGAAAAGTTTCTGGAAGGGGTTTTGGGAAAATTTTGTTACATCTACTTTGTTATGGCTGGGAACTTTAGCGGTAGGTATGTTTTTGGCGGCCGATCTGTTTGCCTGTCAATTTTTGCCGGCGGTAGGAGCGTTGCGGTGGGGCGTGCGAGCTTTGTTGGTGAGCTTGATTTTTGTGTATTTTTTAACGATTATTTATCTATTTCCGTTGGTTGCTACCTTTCGAGTTTCCTGGAAAAAGGTGGTAAGGGATGCTTTGGTGATGGGCGTAGGGAATCTGTATGTCTCGGTGACAGTGTTGGTGATTTATGGATTTTTTGGAGTGATTACTTGGTTTTTTCCGATTCTTTTTATGGTATGGTTTGCACTGGCAGCTTATTTTTCCTCGCATCTGTTATATTCCGTGTTTATGCGGTATTTACCGGAGAAGGATGAATTATACAATAGTGAGCGGTGAAAAAAGAAAGAATATTGTTAAAGATTAATCAATAATTTTTGGGGTAAGTGACAAAAACAGTCAGAATAGTGAAAAATAGAAAGTAAGAATGATAAATTAATGTAAAAAATAACAAAAAAGTACTTGCGGGATTGTAGGGTTTGTGGTATCATAAGGATACAACAATTAAATATGGTCTGCTGCAGAGAGAATGAGATAAAGCAAAGCAATGAATGCATATACGGATGTATTTAGTGTTGGCGGTATCTCTTTTTTTGTGTGCTTTTTCGGAAAAAAAGGAAGGGTAGGCGGATCATAGGAAAGTAAAAACTAAGAAAGGGGAAATTTATTATGAGAAAAAAAGTGGCATTGCTTCTGGCAGCAGCGATGGTAGCAGGAGCAGTATCCGGGTGCAGCGGTGGCGGCTCTACGGGAAAAGCGGCAGTAAATGCAGGAGGTGGATCCTCGGATAATGGGGGAGCTGAGGCGTCAGAGGCGGCACCGGTGGATCCGGCTAACTATGAGGTGACAGAGCCAATCACAATCAAGTGGTGGCATGCGTTGGAGGATCAGTATTCTGCCACTGTGGATAAGGTGGTCAGTGATTTTAATAATTCCCAAGATCTAATTACCGTGGAGGCAGAGTACATCGGAAGCTATTCTAAGCTCAATGAGGCGCTGGTGGCGGCTCATGCGGCGGGCACCGATCTTCCTGCACTTACGGTTGCGAATACGCCTTATGTGGCTGAATATGGTGCAGGCGGTCTGACAGAAGATTTAACCCCATACATCGAGGCATCAGGCTATGATGTGGAAGACTTTGGAGACGGTATGATTGAAGCGGCCAAATATAACGGAAAACAGGTTTCGCTGCCGTTTCTGATTTCTACTCAGATCATGTATTATAATAAAGATATGGCGGATGAGATGGGAATTACTATGCCGACTACCTGGGACGAGATGGATGCATTCATGGAGAAGGGCACCAAGAAGGCGGCAGACGGGACCACTGAGGTATATGCGAGCATCATTCCTGGCTGGGATCAATGGTATTTTGAAACTTTTTATTTGAATCAGGGTGTGAAGATCATCAACGACGATCAGGTAACCACAGATTTGGGAGATGAGAAGGCAGTGGCAATTGCACAGAAGATTCAGGACTGGTGTAATGCCGGGTATACTTACTGGACGGGGACGGCTGAGGATGCATCCTCCAACATGAGACAAAACTTTATCTCTGGCAAGGCGCTGTCGGTTGTGCATACCAGTTCTTTGTATAACAACTATGTCGATCAATGTGATTTTGAGATTGGTATGGCTTGGCTTCCAGGAGCAGATACCAAGAAGCAGGAGATCGGTGGCTGTGTATTGTTGATCCCGTCTAAAAATGACCAGGCAACCAAAAATGCGGCATGGCAGTTCTTGCAGTATCTGTGCAGCAAGGACGTCAATATGACTTGGGCAGAGGGCACCGGTTATATGCCTACCAGAAAGTCTGTGCTGGAGACCGAGGAGGGCAAGGCATTTTTGGAGAAGAAACCGGCGTTCCAGGCAATCTTTGATAATCTGGATTTGATTTATCCGAGAATTCAGCACAAGGGCTGGTCTCAGCTGGCTACCATCTGGAAAAACATCATGGCTGAGGTGATGATGGAGAATGGGGATGTGCCAGCAGGCATGGAGCAGATGGCAGATGAGATCAATGATGTGCTGGCAGATGCATAAATAGGGGGTTTCATTGCAATCTGTGCGAATGATGAGGAACCGATAAATAAAAGTCCGGCTGCCCGCTCCATAACGGATAAGGTGGCCGGGGAATGTGAGGGGGCGCTATATGAAAGAAAAACGAATTAACCCCAGAAAGCTTTCTGCAGTGAAGGATTTTAGTTGTGTGCTTCCAGTTCTGATCTTTCTGGCAGTATTTACCTACTATCCGATTGTGGAGTTGCTGCGGATTAGCTTTACGGACTGGAATCTTTTAAATGATACCTGGCAGTATGTGGGGCTTAAAAACTGGACCTGGTTGTTTGCTGGTTCCGGCACTAAATATTTGTGGAATTCTCTGAAGGTTACCGTGTTGTACTCCATTGGTGAGTTGAGTATCACTTTGATTGGTGGTATGATCTTTGCCTTGATTTTTAACCGGATGACCAACAGCTTTGCTGCTATGAGAGCGATTATTTTTATGCCCAAGTATGTGGCAATGTCCTCGGCTGCAGTGGTATTTTTGTGGATTCTCAACACGGACAGCGGTATTTTTAATTACTTGCTTTCTCTGGTGGGGATAAAGGCAGTGGATTGGCTGGGCGATAGAAATATGGCACTGATTTCGGTACTAATGTTGACTGGGTGGCGCTGTATTGGTTATGGCATGATGGTGTATCTGTCGGCAATGATGGGCATTGCCACGGATTATTATGAGGCAGCGGCGCTGGACGGGGCCAATGCGGTGCAGCGGTTTTTTAAGATTACGTTGCCGATGTTGTCACCTACGACCTTGTTCTTGTTTGTGACAACTTTCTTGTCTTCCATGAAAGTATTCCAGTCCGTTGATATCCTGACCCAGGGAGGGCCATATCGTTCCACAGAAGTGTTTGTGTATAATATTTACCGTTATGCAATGGTGGATTTCCGTATGGACCGTGCCTCTACGGTAGGTATTTTCTTCTTCATTTTGCTGCTGATCGTGACGGTGGCGACGATGAAGATTTCCAACGGCAACGTTACTTACGATTCATAAGGGGGGACAGATATGAGTGTACAGGCAGCAGCCAATACAAACGCGCGAAATGAATCAGCAAAGAGAAAAAGGAAGATTATGGCGGGTATTCAGTGGGCTCTGGCGATTATCGTACTGATCATTATCGTCTTCCCAATTTACTGGATGCTGGTGTCCTCCGTTAAATCCCAGGAAGAGATTTTGCTGGCGATTCCGACTTTGTGGCCGAAGGAATTTCATTTTGAAAACTATATCAATGTATTGAACCGGGGAAATTTTGCAAAATATTATTGGAACACCTCGGTGATGACGGCAGGGATTTTGATTGCTCAGGTAGTTACTGGCATATTTGCGGGTTATGGCTTTTCCAAGGGCAAATTTAAGGGGCAGGGACTTTGTTTTATCATTGTTCTTGGTGCTTTGATGATTCCTCTGCAAGTTACGTTTATCCCGATTTATATTATGATGGCGAATTGGGGAATGTCGGATACGTTTTTGGGATTGATTCTCCCAGAAGCAGTATCTCCCTATTATATCTTCATGCTGCGGCAGACCTTTATGTCCATTGACGACAGCTATATTGAAGCAGCTCGTATGGATGGTCTGGGACGGGTGGGGATTATCACCAGGATTTTGGCGCCAATGTGTAAATCGACTTTGTTCACCGTGACCTTGGTGACGTTTACTAATGGCTGGAATGCATATTTCTGGCCGAAGATTATTGCTAAAGGTGAGTCCAGGCGGGTATTGACCGTTGGCTTGGCTTACTTAAAGAACACCTTTGCTGGCGGCGAGTCTATGAATAACCATGAGATCATGGCAGGTGCGGTGTTAGCAGTGGTGCCGGTTATTATCCTATTCTTTATCTTCCAGAAATATATGCTGACCGGATATTCGAAAGCAGCAATGAAGTGATGAATTGGTAGAGGATATGAAAGGATATGGTATCAGGCTGTAAAAAAAGGGGAAAGAAAACCGTTCAGATTGTCGGAAGGGCTACGGGAAAACAGCCAGATAACAAGAATGAAAATGGAGAAGGTATTTATAGGTATATGAAAACAGCGAGACGGCAAAGGGAAAAGCTGTCTGCTGGTAAATAAAAGAATAAAAAGGGAAAACAATCGGTACAGTGGAAAACGTTTTGCGTTTTGACTGTACCGATTCTTGAGTTTTTGATGAAATACCTTTATAATAGAAGAAAAAAATAGGGATTTATGGAAGCAGGAAGGGGGATTACGAATATGAAAGCAATTGAGTTATTGGAGACATCGCCAGTGATTGCAGCAGTGAAGGATGATAAGGGACTGCAGCGCTGTTTTGAATCAGAGTGCCAGGTGGTATTTGTCCTATATGGGAATATCTGTAATATCGGGGGGATTGTACAACAGATTCAGGAGCATGGGAAGGTGGCGATTGTCCATGTAGATTTGACAGCGGGATTGAGTGCCAAAGAGGTGGCGGTGGATTTTATCAAACAGACCACCAGTGCGGATGGGATCATCAGTACAAAGCCATTGCTGGTGAAACGGGCATTGGAGTTAGGGTTGTATGGGGTGCAGAGAACCTTTATGATTGATTCTATGGCAGTGAATACCATGAAGAAGCAGATTGATACCTTTCACCCGGATTTGGTGGAGGTGATGCCGGGGATTATCCCGAAAGTATTAAAGGAGATTCGGGACTATACAGATATTCCGATCATTGCTGGAGGACTGATTTCGGACAAAAAGGATATTATGGCAGCGTTTGCGGCTGGGGCGGATGCTATCTCTACAACGAAGGAGGAGCTGTGGTTTGCATAAAGGGAGAACTACAGTGTATCTGCGAAAAGAGGAACCGTTTGTAAATATTGAGGGAGAAAAAGGGTGGCATTATGGTGGGAACCAGGCATGGTTTACCTGGGAGGGGCGTCAGTGGCAGAGCCATGTGGCTAGACAGGGCGCTTGTGGGACCGTGGCATTAGCCAATATTGCAGCATACTTGGCGAGGAGCAATCCGGTGTATGCGGGGCTCTATCCGTATCCGGATTACAGGAAGGTTAATTTTCTGACACATATGGCAGAGCTGTATAGGTATGTAAAGCCGTTTCATATTGGAAAGTTTCCTCTGGGAATTTGGCCGGTCAGTCGGTTAGCTGGTGGTATGGAGCGTTTTGCCAGGGAACGGGGGGTGAAATTGCAGGCAGTATGGCGGGATTGGGGGTTTAGTCGGGAGAATGTGCTGCGATATATGCTCGAAGGGATCGGGAAAGATCGGCCAGTGGCGATGTTGGTGGGCACGCATAAGCTAAGACAGGTAGAAATAGTGCTTCCTGGTGGAGGTGCTTATGAGGAGGATATTTCGTTGCATTGGGTAACCGTGACAGGAGTAGAATTGGATGCCAAGGAGGAGACGACTAAACTGGTAGTGTCCACCTGGGGCGGACGGGCGTTGTTGGATTTGAATGAATATATGAAGGAGAAGGTTTATGCGGGGGTAGTGTATTTTGAGTAGTTGTGTAAACAGATGGCTTCTGCTATAATATTTTATAGTGATTCTTTTATACGTCATTTGTACGGAAAGGGTATTGCAAGCGGGTTTTGATAGCTTTTTCTGTATAAATTGACAGATGGCGGATGAAAAAAATTGCTTTTATGTTATAAAAAACAAGAAGATGCATGGCTGGAATAGTTACATGTTTTCAAAGAAAATACAGTCATACAGAAGAGGAGAAGGATTTTGGATACGCTGGATTATTACAAAAAGCTGGTAGATTTTCTGGGACAGGTTCTGGGGGAACACGGGGAGGTGGTGTTGCGGGACTGCAGGAAGCCGAATCATGATATCATTGCCATTGCCAATGGACATGTCAGCGGACGGACGATAGGGGCGCCGATTACAGATTTTACTTTATCTGTGTTGGCGAATGAAGAGTGGAAGGAAAAGGATTATGTGGTAAATTATGTAGGAAAAGCGGCTCCTAATAAGAATCTGCGTTCTTCCACTTTTTTTATCCGAGAAGAGGGAGAGCTGATTGGACAGCTCTGTATTAATATTGATATGGGCCCCTATGAGCAGGTGATGAATAGTATTCGTGCTTTGAGTGGGATTGGGCTGATACATGGTCTGGATACAGAGGGTGTGGTCTGCGAGGGGCCAGTGGAGAACTTTTCAGCAGATGTAACCGGGGATATGATGAGTAAAGCAGTGGTACAGGTGGTGGGATCTAGCGACGCCATTGTGCGGGAGCGGCTGACGCAAGAAGATCGGATTCAGATTGTAGAGGGATTAAATCAGGCAGGGCTGTTTCAGATCAAAGGGGCGGTGAGTCAGGTAGCGGAGTATTTATATTGCTCGGAGGCCAGTGTATATCGATACTTAGCGAAGATACAGAGAAAATTGTGAGAAGCATTCATTTATCTTAGGGAAAAGCCTTGGAGGAAGGAGCAAAACAGCGGTCAGTTGGGAGCTTTTTCCTCCAAGTTTGAGTTTTGACAAAATTTAATTAAGAGGGAATAGCTTGCATATTTTTAATGTTTTTGATTTCCCGTGAATAACAACTATATTTTTATTATTGTAAAAAAAAATTATCATAATGATTGACAAAATCATTTCAACGTACTATATTCTATTTATAAATATTCAATAAATTTCCCATAAATAAAATATGAATTGCATAGGAGGACAGGTAATGGAACGTACAAGTATTCAGTATCAGACTTATGTACAAATTCTGAAGGAAGAATTAGTTCCGGCTATGGGGTGTACAGAGCCTATCGCATTGGCGTATTGTGCGGCAAAGGCTAAGGAAGTGCTGGGCGTGCTGCCGGAGCGGTGTGTGGTGGAAGCTAGTGGCAACATTGTGAAAAATGTCAAGAGTGTGATTGTGCCAAATACCGGCGGACTCAAAGGAATCGAAGCGGCTGCGGCTGCCGGCGTGGTGGCAGGAGATGCAGGGAGGGTTCTGGAGGTAATCGCTGGAGTGACTCAGGAGCAGAAGATTCAGATCAAGGAGTATATGGAAAAGACGCCGATTCAGGTAAAGCCTTTGGAAACGGATGAGCTTTTGGATATGATTGTGACTCTGTATAGAGATGGTTCCTATGCGAAGGTGCGGATTGCCAATTACCATACCAATATTGTATTGATTGAGAAGGATGGGGAAAAGCTGTATGAGATGGGGGTCATGGCCACAGAAGAGGCGCAGATGGCGGACCGAAGTCTTTTAAATGTGAAGGATATCGATGATTTTGCCAGGACGGTGGAGCTGGAGGATGTAAAGGAGCTGATCGGCCGTCAAATCGAGTACAACAGTGCGATCTCTAAGGAAGGCTTGGAGCATGACTGGGGCGCTAATATCGGAAGTGTGTTATTAAAGGCTTATGGGGATGATATCCGGGTGCGGGCAAGAGCCGTTGCCGCTGCTGGGTCAGATGCTAGAATGAGTGGTTGTGAGATGCCGGTGATCATCAATTCCGGAAGTGGAAACCAGGGGATGACGGCTTCTTTGCCAGTGATTGAGTATGCAAAAGAGCTGAAGGTTTCTGAGGAGGAGTTGTACCGGGCACTGGTGCTTTCTAATCTGGTGACAATTCATCAGAAAACGGGAATCGGACGGTTATCAGCGTATTGTGGTGCGGTCAGTGCCGGGTGTGGCGCTGGATGTGGGATCGCCTACCTTCTGGGTGGGGATTATGCCACTATCGCTCACACATTAGTCAATGCTCTGGCGATTGTCTCGGGAATCATCTGTGATGGAGCAAAGCCCTCTTGCGCCGGGAAGATTGCAGCGGCAGTCGATGCGGGAATCTTGGGATATCAGATGTACATTAACGGACAGCAGTTTCGAGGTGGGGACGGGATCATTTCTAAAGGTGTGGAGAATACGATTCGCAATGTTGGCCGCCTAGGCAAGGAAGGTATGAAGGAGACGGATAAGGAGATTATCCAGATTATGACAGATTGCTAAATTGGGAGCGTGTTTGAAAATTTATTCTTGTCATTTGCATGTTCCCTTTTGCGGAAGAGGAGGAATGAGACAGCGATGAGTGGAAACGATATTCTCAGACTTTTGAATATAGCCGAGGGGCATGGAGAGTGTCTGATCGGTGTGGCACTGTTTTTCGTCATGCTGGTGGGGCTTTCTCATCTGCCGAAGAAAAAATTCAGCTTTGCTGTGCGGGTGCTGATGGGAACGGGGGCCGGGACGTTATTCGGATTGGCCGCTTGGGGCTATAGTCAGGTAGACCGGGATCCGATTCTGGAGAGCTTAAATGCTTGGTTTGGACTGGTGGCGCGGGGATATTTGTCCTTGTTTGTGTGCTTGATTCTGCCGATGGTGTTTCTGGCTTCGCTTCGGTTGGTGCTTCACACGCCGGCAGAGAAACAAGTATCGCCGCTGACCCGTTGGAAAAAACGAGTCAATACCGGAATGATGGCTATGAGTGCTTTGATTGCCGTGTGTTTAGGATTGATATTTAAAATCGGGGTAATGCCTGGCGAAGAGGCAGTGGTGTTTTCCTGGGCTGTGGAAAACGGTGAAGGAATTGCGGAGCTGATTGCAGATGCGATTCCGGCGGGAATCGCCTGGGACTTGTTAGCGGCAAATGTGGTAGGAATCTTTGTTCTTGGCATTTATGTGGGAATCGCGGCGCGAAGGATGTCGGGGAAATATATGGATACAGTAAAGCCGGTGTTTGATCTTACCGAGGGGGCATTTTCGGTGGGAACTAGCGTTTGCAAGACGATCATTGCCTATAAACCGATGGGAGCGGCAGCAATTATGGCGTCTCTGACTGTGCGATATGGGGGAATGGTGATCGTCATGTTAGTGAAAATGCTGCTGGTACTTTGTCTAGGAGCGGTGCTGATGTTGGTGGTGCAGTTGATTTTGGCAGGTATCTCTGGTGTGGGACCAGTGTCATTTTTGAAAGCAGGGAAGGCGGCGATGACGAAAGCTCTAAAGACGCGATCTGGTTCGGCATGTCTGCCGGAAGCACAGAAAGCGCTTGCAGAAGAACTGGGGCTGAATCGGGAGGTGACGGATTTGGTGTCGGCGTATGCGATTTCTTCTGGAATGCAGGGCTGTGGGGCGCTTTTTCCGGCAATGGCAGTAGTGTTTGCCGCCGGATTGTCCGGCGTAGTAATGACGCCAGGGATGGTGATTTTGTTGGTAGTGGTGATTGTTCTGATGTCTTATGGAATTACAGATCTTCCGGGCACAGCAACTATGGCGGAATTTGCGGCGATTCTGGGGACTGGTCTGACAGAAGCGGTGCCGGGATTGGGGGCTATGATTGCGATTGACCCGATTGGAGACGTACCAAGGACATTGATCAATGTAACTGGTTGTATGGCGAACGCAATATTTGTAGAGAGGAAGGTGAGAAAGTGAAGGTAGTGATTATCGGCGGCGTGGCGGCAGGTATGTCAGCGGCATCCAAGATGAAACGGCTTTTGAAAGATCAGGTAGAGATCGTGGTGTACGAAAAAGGAGAAGAGGTATCCTATGGCGCATGTGGGATTCCCTTTTATATCTCCGATCACATCCGCCAGGGAAGTGAGCTGATTGCCCGGACGGCAGAGGAATTTGCAAAGAGCGGGATTCCGGTAAAGACCTGGCATGAGGTGACGGGTGTGGACACGGAGGCAAAGACAGTAACCGTGAAGAATTTAAAGAGCGGTGAGGTGTTTACTGACAGTTATGATAAGCTGATTGTAGGCAGCGGTGCTGGGGTGCGGCATTTCCCGCCTTTTGATAAGGAATATGGGAATTTGTATGAGATTCGGAATGTGGCAGACGGAACGCGCGTGAAAACTGCATTATTGGATGAGAAAACAAAAAATGTGGTGATTGTTGGCGCGGGATTTATCGGTTTGGAGGTGTCGGAAGCCTGCCGCCATTACGGGAAACAAGTGACAGTAGTGGAATTGGCGCCCCATATTCTGCCTGCTTTTGACACGGAGGTCAGTGAGGCTTTGGAAGCAGAGCTGGCAAAAAGCGGCGTGATGGTGCGGACAGGGACTATGGTGAAAGAGCTGGTGGCAGAAAATGGAGTCATCACAGCGGCCCGCCTGGAACGAAAAGAAACGGATGGGCAGGTGACGGTGGATGAGATTCCGGTGGATTTTTTGATCAATAGTGCAGGGATTGCACCGAGCACGGACTTCATTAAGAATGTGGAGAAGGCGAAAAACGGTGCTATCTGTGTCAATGAGCGGATGGAGACCAGCGTGAAGGATGTGTATGCGGCAGGGGATTGCAGCATCATGCGCTCGGCCATTACAGGTCAGTATCAATACGCACCGTTAGGAACCAATGCCAATAAGCAGGGACGGATCATCGGGGATATCTTAGGAGGAGCTACGCCGAAGCCTTTTAAACTGATCGGTAGCTCGGCGTTGCGACTGTTTGGGATGGATGCGGCCAAGGTGGGATTGTCAGAGAAGGAGGCACAGGCTGCCGGGATAGATTTTAAGGTGAATACGATTACAGGTAACAGCTATGCTTCTTATTATGGGACTGAGAAATTGAATATCAAGTTGATCTATGATGCCAAAACCCGGGTGGTGCTGGGGGCAGAGACCTGGGGACAGGGGATTGTGGTACCCCGGGCAAATTATTATGCCATTGCCATTTATGCGGGACTGACAGTGGATGAGATGGGATTTATGGATCTGTGCTATTCGCCGCCATTTTCTGGGGTATGGGATGCGGCGCTGATCGCCTCGAATACAGCGAAGTGAAAGATAGAGATTGTGGAAAGAAGTAAAAGACCGCAAGAAAAGAAAGTAATAGGAAGCAGCAAAAATAGTACGAAGAAGCAAGAAAAGCAGTAAAATACGCAGGACAGGTAATGCTACAATTACCTGAAATATAAACCCAAAAAGGAGAACTTGAAGTATGAAAGACAAGACTCAGACAACAAAGCGTTCCTTTATTCTCCGCTTTCTTGACAGGATCGAGGTGGCGGGAAACAAGCTGCCGACTCCCCTGACGATTTTTTTCTATCTGGCAGTGTTTGTAGTAGTGCTTTCCGGGATCGGTGCTGCTATGGGGTGGAGTGCCACTGGTGAAATGTACAATTCTGGAAGTGGAACGGTAGAGGAGACTACAGTAAGCGTGGTGAGCCTGTTCAGTATCTCGGGGCTGCAGTATATGCTGACATCGGCTGTGACCAACTTTACTGGCTATGCGCCTTTGGGCTTTACGGTAGTGATCATGTTGGGAATCGGTGTGGCGGAAAGCTCTGGTTGGTTGAATGGACTGATTCACAAGGTGGTGAAGATCACTCCGGCACAGCTGGTGACGCCTATGGTGGTATTTATCGGGGTTATGACTAATGTGGCGGAAAATGCGGGATATGTAGTATTTATTCCTCTGGCCGCCATGATCTTTAAGGCTTATAAGAAACATCCGCTGGCGGGCGTGGCAGCAGGTTTTGCCGGAGTGTCCGGTGGCTTTTCAGCCAATCTTTTGATCGGCTCGGCAGATGCGACTTTGTCCGGTTTTTCCACAGCGGCAGCGCAGACATTGGATCCAGCATACAATGTGACGCCATTGTCCAACTGGTTTTTCATGATTGCCTCTACGATTTTGATTACCATTGTGGGAACTCTGATCACTGAGTTGGTGATTATTCCCAGATTGGGGCCGTATAAGGAGAACGGAGACGGCACGTTGGTAGAGGTTTCCAATGAACTGACGGGTAAGGAAGAGAAGGCGTTGCGAGTGGCTAACTTGGTATTTGTAGCGATTGTAGCCGTTTATGTGATCTGCTGCATTCCAAAGGGATCCTTTATGAGAAATCCGGAGACGGGAAGCCTGATCGAAGGTTCCACGCTGATGAATGCGATTATTCCGCTGTTTACGCTTTTGTTCTTTATTCCTTCTTTTGTATATGGCAAGCTTTGCGGCAGCTTTAAGAGCGATAAGGATGTGGTGGCCTCCTTTAATAAATCTATTGCTTCTATTTCCGGGTTTATTGCCATGGCATTTGTGGCGGCACAGTTTACCAATTATTTTGGAAAGACGAATATCGGGCGGATTCTGTCCTTTAAGGGGGCGGAATTTTTGCAGAGTCTGAATATTAATTCTGTGGGACTCATGATGTGCTTTATTTTAGTGGCCGGATTTGTCAATCTGTTTATGGCTTCTGCTTCTGCTAAGTATGCGATCTTTGCACCAGTGTTTGTGCCAATGTTTATGAAGATGGGACTGTCGCCAGAACTGACGCAGGTAGCATATCGAATTGGTGATAGTACCACCAATATTATCGCTCCGGTTATTGCCTGGATTCCGTACATATTGACAGTTATGAAGAAGTATGATAAGGATACGGGATGGGGAACCCTGGTTTCTTCCATGTTACCGTACTCTATGGCGTTTTTGGTGAGCTGGGCTATTATGCTGGCGATCTGGATGATCTTGAATCTGCCGCTGGGACCGGGGGCGCCCGTGTTCTATACCATTGGATGATGCGATTTATTTAAGTGATTTCTGGTGTGTATTCTAAATCGTATAAGGAGGATGGAGATGTTTGAAGAGAGAGTAGCAAAGGTGCTGAAAAATATGGAGGAGAAGGGGCTGGAGCAGATGATTGTCAGCGACCCGCCTTCGGTGTATTATCTGACGGGGAGATGGATTTTGCCGAATGAGCGTTTGCTGGCTCTTTATTTAAATAAGAGTGGGAATCATAAGCTATTTGTAAATAAGTTGTTTACGGTCGATGGGGATATTGGGATTGAAAAAGTTTGGTTTTCGGATACGGATCCCGGGTGTGAGATTATTGCCAGATATACAGATTCGGATAAGGTGCTGGGAATTGATAAGAAGATGGCGGCCAAATTTTTGCTAGAGTTGATGGAGCTGGGGGCGGGAAACGGTTATAAAAATGCCTCTGAGTGCGTGGATAAAGCTCGCCGGATTAAAGATGAGGATGAGAAGGAAAAAATGATTCTGGCATCTCAACTGAACGATGCGGCTATGCTTAAGTTTCGTGGGCTGATTCAAGAGGGCGTGACGGAGCTGGAGATTGCAGCGGGGATGAACGCCATCTATAAGGAGCTGGGAACCGAGGGCCCATCGTTTGGACCACTGGTCAGCTTTGGGGCGAATGCAGCGATTGGGCATCATAAACCAGATGGGACTGTGCTGAAGGAAGGGGACTGCGTGCTCTTTGATGTAGGATGCAAAAAAAATGGGTATTGTTCGGATATGACACGGACGTTTTTTTATAAAAGCGTCAGTGATAAAGGCCGGGAAGTTTATGAGGTGGTGAAAAAGGCGAATCTGGCGGCACAGGCGGTGATGAAGCCAGGGATGCGGTTCTGCGATATTGATAAGGTGGCGCGGGATATTATCACTGAGGCAGGGTATGGACCTTATTTTACGCACCGGCTGGGTCATTGTATCGGGATTGAGGTTCATGATGCAGGGGATGTATCAGCAGTGAATACGGATGTAGTGGAGGAAGGGATGATTTTCTCTTGTGAACCGGGGATTTATCTGCCCGGTGAGTTAGGGGTACGGATCGAGGATCTAATGTTGGTGACGAAAGACGGGGCGGTGAGTCTCAACCAGGATTCGAAAGATTTGGAGATTATAGAGTAAGAATGGGAAAATCCGAAGGAGCACAGGGATTGACAGTTTTCAATGTTAGTCTCTGTGCTTCTTTGGATTTTTGTGCTTATTTATGGTATGAATCCATTTATGTATCGGCAGATAAAAAGGCAATATCTTCCGGAGAGAGGATCAAATCGGCGCCTTCTAAAGAGTCTTTTAGGTGAGAAAGATTTTTGGCGCCTAAGATAGCTAAACCATGGATTGTGTGGTTGATCAGGTAGGCGTGGCAGAGCTGGGAAGGCGTGGCTTGGTATTTTTGGCATAGTATTTCCCTGGTCGACGGTCACCCGCGCCAGCGTCTCGTAGGGGGTGGTC